>NZ_KE384342.1:275527-575527 GCF_000425265.1 Maridesulfovibrio zosterae DSM 11974 | reverse complement strand
ATATGGATTCTCTGCGTATGGAAGTGCGTCAAAGCAGGGGCCAGTTAAATAAAAAAATTGATAACCTTCAAACACAGTTAAGTGCCGAAGATACCGCACTGCATAATGAAATAAAAACTTCAAGCTCTCCCATGCAAACTCAGCAGGCAAATATGTATGCTGAAGTAAGTGCCCTGAAAATGCAGGTTGCTAAATTGCAGGGAGCTTTCAACTCCATGACAGAACAAGTCTCCATGCTTAGTGGTAACAGCACTATGTCTATTGAAGATATTTCTCAGAAACTTCAAACAATGCGACTGGCGATTGAAAGCCAACTTGCTATCGATTTAGGTCAGATTAAGCTGACTCCAACCCCGCCCCAAGAAGTTGTACCTGCAACAAGTTCAACTGTCGCTGCCGGTGGTATAGCGGCTGTCGTAGCCCCTGAACCCCAAAAATCCAAGCCTGCTGATTCAGCTAAGGCTTTGTATGACAAGGCGTTAGGAGAATTTAATACGAAAGAGTATAAAAATGCCATTCGTGACTGGAATGAATTCAGTAAAACTTTTCCAAAACATAAGCTTGTACCCAATGCCATTTTCTGGGAAGGTGAATGCTACTATCAGTTAGGAGACTATGCCAATGCAGCACTTAAGTATCAGGTTGTCATTGCCAAGCACTCCAAAAGCAACAAATATAGATCCGCCATGTTAAAGCAAGGAATATGTCTTACAAAACTTGGTAAATCTAAATCAGGTAAATACATTCTTGAAGACCTTATCAAGAAAGCTCCTGATTCAGCCGAAGCTAAACGAGCAAAAACAATCCTTAAGAATCTTAAATAATTTATAACCGGATAAATACGATGACAGATAGCAAAAACTTTAACAAAATTATTCACTTGTCCTTTCCTTCAACAGTATCCGGTCGCCCGGTAATCTGCAATTTAGGGAAGCTTTACAATCTCAGCTTCAACATTCTCAAAGCTGATATAAATCCGCGCTTAGAAGGCAGCATGACCCTGGAGATAAATGGGTTTGAGGAAGATTACCACAAAGGAATCAACTACCTCAAAGAAAATGGAATCCGACTGATTCCTGTTGCCCAAAAAATTGCTCGGGATGAAAATTCCTGTATGCATTGCGGTATGTGTCTTTCAATGTGTCCAACTGGTGCACTTTCTATTGATCAGAATAACCGTCTGGTTATTTTTGATTTAGAAAAATGTACAGCTTGCGGTATGTGTACTAAAGTCTGTCCTGTGCGGGCAATGGAAGTCGACCCTCAGGATTAAATACTAAGGAATTACAGTGGAACGAAGCAAGGAACATTATGCCAGTGTGCATACACGCATAAAAGGGCATGGTCGATTTTGCAAAGCTATTAATGACCAGCCTCTTTTTCGCGGCTTCAGTGGCATGCACAAACACCCTGCTGATGACCTCGACGATTCAAAAGTACCCGAATGGCTTAAGGTTTATATGATTGAGCTGGACCGAAAACTGGATCAGCTGCTCGGACTGCAGAGCAAAAGCAGTCTAACAGACGACTTCCCTATTAATCTTGAAATACTAGAAATTTCAGGAAATGGGATGGTTTTTAAAACCGAAACTAGAATAGACTGTCCATGTATTATGGAGTCTGTTATGGAAATAGAACAAATTCCCCTGCGCCTTGCTGGCGCCAAAGGAACAGTTAAACCGGGAAAAAAAGAAGGAACATGGGTCATGAAATTTGAGAATATCAGAGAAAATGACCTTGAATCTATAATTCAATTTGTATTCAGTGAACAACGTGAACGTATTAGAGCTGACAAGCTGAGTTAGCTTTTTAAAACTAAAGATAGAAAGTTAACGCGAAGGAGTGCGCAGTGATTCATGATGATCAGATAGTGCGGGAAATGATGGAAAAAGTTTCTGAAGACTTAGCCACGAGCCTTAAAGAAAGCATCGCAGATGCTGTCCAGAAGGAAATATCCAAAAGCATGTCTCAAACACTTTTGGAAGGTGAATTTTACCGCCGTATCAATATAGATCTGCAAAATGGACTTCGCGACATATATCAACAAGTTTCTAAAGCTAAAAAAGGCCCTTCAGGCGCTCCTGTTGAGATTCCTGTGGATGCCAACCCAGACGAATTATTCAACGAAGCTTCAGACCAACTTGATGCGATAATGCGGACAACTGAAAAAGCAACTCAGGATATCATGGATATTGTTGAGAAGTTGCAGGAAACTCAATTCGCACTTGTCAACATTATCAAAGCCTTTGAATCAGGTGGTGTTAAAAAAGAGCAGCGTGAAAAATTGAGTGAGATAAACAGCACCCTAGGTGAAGACCTCATGACCATCATGACCACGCTATCTTTTCAAGACTTAACCGGACAACGTATCAAAATAATTATTGATACAATCAAAAGTGTTGAGAAAATCGTTCTTGACCTCTATATGTCGACCGGCCTGAAAATTAAAGCTCGCAAAGAAGCTCCTGAAAAATCACTTGAGCAGCTCGACCAGGAAACAGAATACAAAATGAGTGAATTGAAAGGCCCTACTGAAAAATCTGATCAGGGCGATGTCGATGACCTTCTTGCATCACTAGGCTTATAAATTATACTTTCTGCTGAATTTCCAGTGTGATCATGCTGTTTGTAAACATTCTGATCACACTGGAAATTTTTTATTTTCATTTTCTCACTAATCTCTTTTCGTAAAATATCCCCAGTATAAGACTACACATTTATTCTTTTTTAGAGTTAATGTTTATCTAAGATTGACTTTTCTGTTTTTTAGTTAATAATTGATATACGTATTAACCGACTAAAAAGAAGAATTTATGACCCACGATTGCGTAGACATTTTTCAACCGGAAATAATTAACATTACTGAAATTCCATTTTTTTTATCAGGAGTCTCGGCAGGATTCCCCTCACCGGCCGACGACTATATTGATAAAAAAATGGATCTAAATGATCACCTTATAAAACATCCCGCTGCGACTTTCTTTGTCCGTGCATATGGAGATTCTATGCGCGATGCAAACATTACATCCGGTGATATACTTATCGTAGACCGTTCGCTTGATGCTCTTCACAATTCAATTGTTATAGCCGTGCTAGACGGAGAATTAACAGTTAAACGCCTGAAGCTGAAAGATAGAGGTATCTACCTTGCACCGGAGAATCCAGATTACCCTTTACTTGAAATAACAGAAGAAACTTCTTTTGAAGTTTGGGGAGTAGTAACCTATATCATTCATAAGGCTTGAACATGAGAATTTTTGCCCTAGTGGACTGCAATAATTTCTATGTGTCCTGTGAACGCCTTTTTCGTCCCTCTCTACGCCGTTGTCCAGTCGTTGTACTTTCTAACAATGATGGTTGCGTCATTTCCCGTTCTCAAGAAGCAAAAAAAGTCGGAGTTCCTATGGGGGCTCCAGCTTTTAAATACAAAACATTTTTCGAAAATCACAATGTTACAGTTTTCTCGTCAAATTATTCATTATATGGAGATATGTCTCAGCGGGTAGCCAATACTTTATGTACCATGACCCCGGAAATGGAGATCTATTCTATTGATGAATCTTTTTTAGAATTACCACCACACCAGATAAGCGAACTGCAAATAATCGGACATACTATCCGAAATACAGTATTCAAATGGACAGGAATTCCTGTTTCAGTTGGATTCGGGCCGACAAAAACATTGGCTAAAGCCGCTAATCGTTTTGCTAAAAAAGAACCTCGAACCAACGGAGTGTTCAGCTTATGCAAAGGGATCAATGTAGACCGTTTACTGGACAGAATTGCAATCACGGATGTTTGGGGAATAGGCCGCAGGCATGGGAAAAGACTGATAGCCAGAGGCGTCACCAACGCCCATATTTTTAAAGATCTTCCCGACCTGTGGATTAAAAAAAATATGTCAATAACCGGACTGCATACAGCGTTAGAACTGCGAGGAATTCCATGCTTCAACCTTGAAAGCACCCCGCCAGACAAAAAAACAATATCGTGTTCACGGTCATTTGGTCACCCAGTCTCCAGTCTGGCAGATCTTGAGGAATCTGTTGCAGCTTATGTTACACGCGCAGGAGAAAAATTGCGTGCGCAAAACTCATTGACTTCGGGTGTGATGGTCTATTTAACCACCAACCGTCATAATAATCTTCCACAATATTCAAATTCAGCGACAAACATGTTTACGGTAGCGACAGACTATACCCCTGATTTAATCGCGGCAGCCTTAAAAGGAATTCGCTCTATTTATAAAAAAGAGTATAGATTTAAAAAAACAGGAGTGGTCCTGCTGGAACTCAGCAACAAATTTAACAGACAGGTCAATCTGCTTGAAATGAATAGTGAAGCTGAAAATAAAAAAAAAGATATACTTATGAAGCTCTTAGATACAGCAAACGCACGATTTGGAAAAAAAACTTTGAGCTATGCATCAGAAGGCATAAAGCAACCTTGGCAAATGAACAGCAAATATAGATCTCCAGACTATACCACCTGCTGGGATGACCTGCCTCAAATTAAGTAGATTTGAACTTAATTTTTAAAATATCGTATTTATTAGTAATGCTAAATAGGGAAGAAGTATAAATTGAATTATCATTCAACGGAGACTTGCCCAATTCGAAACTTTAAGGCATGAAACGATGTAAAGCATAACTCAAACCTCCTTTATCAGGAGAATAGGAACAACTCTTTATATTATGAAGAACCGTTCATTTGCCCGTTTCAGTAAAAAAACAGCTCTATTTGGGACAACCCTGTTATTAGCTGGTCTACTTACCGGATGCGGAACAAAAGATGAGGCAGCAGGCCTCCATCAGACAGGTACAGTTGCTTTCATGCTCAACTGTGATCAGGCGGCATCTGTTTATTTTGAAAAAGCAATCGATGCCAATCCTGAATATGGCCCCAGCTATATAATGCTTGGTGATTGTTACTTGCGCGAAGGAAAGTATCAAAAAGCTGTTGATGTTATTAATCAAGGGCTAAGGCTCAAGCTTGAGGAAGGCCATAAGCGCTTGGCTCACCGCAAATTAGCACGAGCGTATAAGGAAATGGGTAAATCCCAACAAGCTTTGGAGCAGATAACAATCTATACGCGCATGTCCGTATATCAAGATAAGCTGACTCCAGAAAAAATGCTTGAAACCGAAGATTTTATGGCAACTCTGCGACTTCCTGAAGGCCAGCATGTTGTTTCGGTTGAACAAATAGTTGACCAGACCAAGAAAGCCCGTGCAAGCACAAACGGGACTTCACAGGACGATGAAGATTTTATAGACATGATCAGTTTTGGTCTAATTTAAATTTTAATGTTTATGCTGCTAATCCCGCACCTTATATAAGGTGCGGTTTTTTTTGTTTTTTTTGATAAATAAATACAGGGTTGAGACCTACAAAAATTTGACGAAATACCCGTGTTTGTTTTATCAGAGCAGACTGAAATGCATTCTGGCGGAATAAAAATCTGTATCGGGGTAATCTCTAAACATAATATACAGTACAAGGACCTGTTAGGATTGACTTTCTGGCTTCAATCCACATTAAATTTAATTATACCTTCGTAAACGTTAATTTTATTTAGCTTGACAGGCTCCTTATTTGGCTTAAAAAGATTGCGTATTTTTAAAATTCCAGTTTTGTAAAATTATATAATATATGAACCAAACTTGAAAGACTCAGGAGAGTCATTTTGAATCCAAAAACAGATAAAGTACTTATTGCCAACAGAGGCGAGATAGCTGTGCGCATCATGCATGCATGTAAAGATCTCGGCCTTGATTTTGTCAGTGTATACACGGCTGAGGACAAAGATTCCGGACATGTCACTCTTGCAGAAGAGCTTGGCGGCAAGGAAGCAATTTATAAAATCAGATCTTATATTGATGCTGGTGATATCCTTTCTGTTGCGGATGAAACATTGTGTACAGCAGTTCATCCTGGCTACGGCTTTTTCTCTGAAAATTTTCGTTTTGCCAGACGTGTAACAGAAAGAGACAGGCCCATGACTTTTATCGGGCCGTCCTGGCGGGTAATTCAAGACCTTGGTGACAAAATTAACACGAAGCGTTTAGCTAGAAAGCTGAATGTTCCTACAATTCCAGGCTCAGACAGAGCTATATATGATGAGCTGGAAGCAGAAGAAATTGCTGCAAACCTATTTGAATTTCAAGAAAAACAAGGCGTTAAAAACCCTGTTGTTCTTGTAAAAGCTTCCGCTGGCGGCGGAGGTATGGGCATTGACGAAGTCTACTCTATTGAGGAATTTCGTCAGGTTTACCGCAGAATCAGAAACTATTCCATGCGAACCTTCAACGATGAAGGTGTTCTGATTGAACAACGCATTTTTAACTTCAATCATCTTGAAGTTCAGATCGTTTCAGAACGTTCAGGTAAAAAACACGTCCACTTCGGTACTCGTAACTGCTCTGTGCAAAGTCCCGGAAGACAGAAAAGAATCGAAGTTGCTCCTGGTTTCTTCCCTGAGGGCATTGCATATTCATTTGATGCAAAGAAAGTTCTTGATGATATCGTTGAACATTCACTGAGCATGGCTCGTGAAATAAACTATGATAACGTTGGAACCTGGGAATGGATTGTAACTCCTAAGGGGGCTCCTTTCCTTATGGAAGTTAACACCCGTATTCAGGTTGAGAACGGCGTATCAGCTGCTATCTCCCGTATTAAGGGTAATTCCAATGTAAACCTGATTAAAGAACAGATCAGACTCGCTCTTGGTGATGATCTTGGATATAATCAGAATGATATCACCTTTGAAGGTGTGGGAATCGAATATCGAATCATTGCAGAAGACACCGATGAAAAATTCGCTCCATGGGCTGGAAAAATTGAAAATCTTCATTGGGATAACCATGAGTGGCTAAAATTGCATACTCACATCCCTGAAAATCTGCCCTACCAGATTCCCACAGAGTTTGACCCCAATCTGGCATTAGCTATCATCTGGGGTAAAGACCTTAAAGAATGTAAAGATCGGGGATTAAAATTTCTCGACGAATTCATTCTGGAAGGTAAAGACAGAAAGGAAATTTCCTTAAAGTCAAACATCAAGTTTCTTAACAAGAAAACTTCAAACCTACTGGAATTCTAAGTATATATTATGGATATAGAAAAAAAACTGGATGGGTTGATTAAGCGGGTCCAGTATGCACGCGACGTTCTCGGCGAAACCGAAGATAAACGCCTTACTGCATTTGCCCATAAACTTGATACCTGTCTCGATCGTAATATTAATATGACTCAGGCAGAACTGTGGGATAAACTCAGCACCTACGAAGAGAGTCTCGCTGTTCTTGAAAAAGACATTGATGCAGGCTTATCCGCTATGGATAAAGTTCGCATAGTCCGTCATTCCGAAAGAATATGTCTCGAAGATATTCTTGAAAACGTATACGATAACTACACAGTTGTCGGCGGTAAGGATGACATGAGTATAGATCCCGGAATGGTTATAGCACGAGCTTACATCTCCCGCAGAATTGGCAAAAAAGTGCATAATCAGCCTGTAATGGTTGTCGGTCAGGAAAAGGGACATGGTCAGGAATTTCGTAACGGCGGATGTATTAAGCCCTGGGGTAATGCAAATGCCCTGCGCTATATGAAAGTTGCCGCCCGTGAGAATATCCCCATCCATACATATGTTTTCACTCCTGGTTCATTTCCTGTTGAAGACTATCCCGGAGCAGCACAGCAGATTGCAGAAAATATCTACGAAATGTGCGGCCTTGATGTACCCATCATCTCTGTTATATCTGAAGGTGGGTCTGGCGGTGCAGAAGCAATCGCCATGGCTGATAAGCGTCTAATGCTCTCTCACGGTTATTACTCTGTTATATCTCCAGAAGGAGCTGCTGCAATTGAAGGGCGTATCAAGGGCGGAGAACGTGCCCCCAGTAAACTTATCGAAACATGTGCAAAAGCACAGCAGATAACTGCTGAAGACAATCTGCGCTCAGGATATATCGACGGTATCATCTATGAACCGGCTCTTGGAGCACGTCCTGAACATTTCGATTTTTACAAAATGGTACGTTCAGAAGTCATCCGTGCCACAGATGAAGTTGTATTAAGCGTTAAGGGACTTCGTCTTTTTAGCCGCGCAGCTATTAAAAATCGTAATAAAAAAGAAATTACCAACGAATCCGTCTTCGTGCGCTGGTCTATAAGTTCCAATGCTAAGGACAGACTCCTTTGGAAACGCTATAAAAAATATCGCCGCATGGCTCAGCATGCATATGAAGATAAACGTTCTTTCCTTGAAAAACTTAACTCGGCTAAAGTGGATGCCATGGCAGCTGCCTACTCCACAATACGCTATGACCTGATCAAGAAGTATCAGAGTAAAATTCAGAGTTTTGCAGAAGAAGCAAAGGACGAGATGCATGTTGTTACCAGCAAAGTAGATAAACTTAAGCATCTGGTCATTGGAAAAGTCGGTCTTGCATCAAAAAGTACGTCAGAAGTAGAGCTTGCCCTGACCAAACTCTCAGAAGATCATGAACCGGACATTCCACCGTCTGACTATAGACATTACGTAAGTCCAAGAGCCAGTGAAGACCGGGAAATTACCTGTCCTAATGCAGATAAAAACGGTTGTTTAGAAATATGGTCTCGTGATCTTTTTGATGAATTTGCCGGAGTATGTCCTACATGTGGCCACCATTTTCCAATGGGCTACCGCTGGTATATGGCGAATATATTTGATTGGGGAACTGTGCGTGAATTTAACAAGTCAATCTGCGCAGCCAACCCGACAAACTTTCCTAATTTTCAGGAAAGACTTGACGCCGCAAAAGCAAAAACAGGACTTCAGAGTGGCTGTATAACCTATGAAGGTTCAATCAAGCATACCAAAGTAATCTGCTCCACTCTGGTTGCTCCCTTTCGCGGAGGATCAGTTGGTGCTGCCGAAGGCGAAAAATTTGTCCGCGCTCTCGAACTTGCAGGCAAAAAACGCTATCCTTTTCTTGCATACGTTCACGGTACGGCCGGTATCCGCATTCAGGAAGGTGTTAATGGACTGATTCAGATGCCACGCGTAACTCTCGCAGTACGTCGGTACATCGAGTCAGGAGGACTTTACATCGTTCTTTATGATACCAACTCGTACGCCGGTCCTGTTGCAAGTTTCCTCGGCTGCTCACCTTACCAGTATGCTGTACGGTCATCACGGATTGGATTTGCCGGTCCGGGTGTAATCAAAGAAACCACAGGAATGGACATTGCTCCTGATTACCATTCTGCAAATAAAGCACTATCCAGAGGTCATATCCAAGATATCTGGGATAGACGCGATATCCGTAGAAATCTACATCAAGCCTTCCTCACAGTAGGCGGACGTAATTTATATTACAGATAGATACAAAAAGTCCCCGTTTTGAAAATCCAAAACGGGGACTTTTTTAATTTGATTATTTTCATGATTTATAGATTCTTTTTGAAATAAGCTTTTCTGGTTTTGTCTGAAATTTATTCCGTTTTGAAAATATTATACAAAAAATTAGCTGACGTTATATTTTATCCCCTTGCACAAATAATTTTATGCAAGGGGATTTTCTTATTTAAATGATTCTAGATATGATCCTGCTTTTCTTTAGTAATACGGTCAAAGCCCAACAAATTATGATTGAAGCAGACAACAGAATCGGAACTTTTACAAATGGAGAAGCATCCATTCTTAACAAATAATACGCCCCGTAATATACTGCAATTGAGTGGAAAATATATATTCCGTAAGAACTTGCCGAAAATGATTTCCACAAAGATCCATCACTATTAAGAAGTCTCTGAAACAGAGCCAAGCCAGCCATCATTGCTGAATAAGCAAAAAGATTAAAACCAAATGCGTTTCCAGTCTGAATAGCTAACTCCCCTCCTCTACCTGCCATCATCAGCTTAAAATTAAGATAGAATATGGCGGAAACGAAAAATAAAACTGACCACGGAATAATCTTTGGCATAAATCCCGAAGTCTCAAACCATCTACGTTTCCACGCAAGGACACCCAAACCAAAATAAAGAAAATAAAGAAAAACTCGCACAGGTTGAAAAATAATAATATAATAATCAGTTACCCACTTATCGACGGCAAAAAACTGATTCATGCCTAAAAAGATACCGGAAGTAACTGCAATGAATAAAACAGAAAGCATCACACTTGGTTTCTTTGCCTCTCTCTTTATATTTTGCAAACTTCCAATGAATTTATAAGAAACAGTCAAAATCAGATAGCATAGAGTAAGAAGCCCCAGAAACCAAAAAACAGATTGACTAAACATAGTCTTCCAGAACTGACCAAACCAAAATTCGATATAGCTGGCAGGAGCCTTTCCTCTTGAAAGAAGGATCATATACATAGAAGGAGGAGCCAGAAAGAATACTCCAAGCACCCATGGTATAATAATTCTTCTAAATTTTGCTGCCCAAAATTCATACACGCCATGTTTTTGCAAAGATGAAAGAGAAAAATAGCCAGCAATAAAAAACATGATCGGCATGATCGGCACATCTATCAAAATAACACCATAAGTAAAAAACATGCTTTGCCGTGGATCAATAACATACCACCAACTTGGAGCATATTTCATGTAGCAAAGAAAAACATGCAAAACCACAACCATAAAAATTACGATACCTCTAAGGTTATCAAGAAAGTAAAGTCTCTTATTCATAATCAATTTCCACATATTTTATAATCATTATCTAAACACCCCTCACTTGAATATTCGCTCCATAATAACATGTCAATTTCAAAACAAAAGAAAAAGGAGGTATTATAGCACATGATACCTCCTTTAATTTAATGAAAAAAAATTAACTCTTGGTTACAAAGCGTTGATCAGATTTTAATAGATCTGACTTTTGTGCATTTTCCTCCAGCCATCCGAATCTGCTTGCAGGAGCGGCATCAAACATAGCAACATAAGGTTTAATATCAATCAAAGGTGTTTTATCCAAAACATCAACACCCTTAATCCGTAAAATATTACCCTCAACTCCAAGTAGTTCAACAGTAGACATACCGATCATATTAGGTCTGCACGGAGCTCGTGTAGAAAAAAGGCCTCTCTCCTCTGTGTCCATAAACGGCTTGACCTTAAGCTCAAAATCTTTGTTCAGATGAAATTGATAAAGTAAAATGATATGTGAAAAGCCCTCTAAATCCTGAAGTCCTTCTTCAAGAGCTCCATACAACTCGATGTAACCTTCAACATCTTTAGCTCCTGTGGGTTGAATAGGCATCCCCTCAGGAGTTTTAAATGGAGACCGAATAAACCCAATCGGGTGAAAAACAATTGCGTCTTTATGAGACATAATAACCTCGCAGGATTAGAAATTTACCCAAAAGAGACTTAAAAAACTTGGTACTTTTTCGTTTACACATTTCCATATTACTTTATGACCAATTTTCTTAAATATAAACTGAATAGTCCAAATAAAACGGGGAAAACTCACTGGCTTTACCATAAGTTTTCCCCGTTTTATTTGAAACTATAAAGGCTGCATGCAGTCTAACCGCTGGCAGAGTTAAAAAAAGTCAGGATCGACAGCAGCAGAACCGTTGGCAAGCATAACTTTGTAGAATCTGATGAGTTTCTCATCTACCGGAACTATCGGAAAATTCTTGTGGCATGCATCGCACTGAGCCATTGCTGGCTGAGTCGGCGCAATATACGGTACGTCTCTTCCGCAGAATGGACATGTGAACATAAAAATGATCTCCATCCCGCTAGGTTTAACAGGAGACAATGGTTTGCGGTTCTCTGACATTAGTTACTCTCTAAAAGATTTTTTCCGGTCATTTCCGCAGGAACATCAATGCCCATCAGATTCAAAATCGTCGGTGCAATATCACAAAGAGCACCTTCAGAGGGCTTTGCATTTTTGAGAGGCTCCCCAATAAAGACCAGCGGCACATTATTAAGACTATGTGCAGTCTGAGGCCCACCATTGGCATCAATCATTTCTTCAGCATTACCATGGTCGGCTGTAAGAAAAATAGAACCGCCAAGCTTAGTTACAGCCTCAACAATTCTACCAACACACGCATCAACAGTTTCGCAGGCTTTAATCGCCGCTGGAATGATACCGGAGTGACCAACCATATCAAGGTTGGCAAGATTGCAGATACACAATGAATAATCAGGCAAAGCAGCAACAAGCTTGTCTGTCACTTCTTCTGCACTCATCTGCGGTTTCAAATCATAAGTGGCAACTTCGCGAGGAGAAGGCACAAGAACACGGTCTTCGCCTATAAATGGTTCTTCACGACCACCGTTCATAAAATATGTCACATGGGCATACTTTTCAGTTTCTGCAATTCGCAACTGCTTGAGTCCTGCATTAGAAATAACTTCCCCGATGGGATTTATTATATTCTGCGGCGGAAAAGCATTCGCAAAAGGAAAATCTGATTCGTACCGGGTCATAGTTACGAAATCACAAAATTCCGGAACCATAGGACGCTCTATTTCATCAAAATCCTTTAAACTTAATACTCGGCATAGCTGGCGAGCACGGTCTGCACGGAAATTAAAGAAAAATACGCCGTCTCCGTCTTTAAGAAGTCCATCAACTCCGGCAACAAGGCGCGGCTTGATAAACTCATCAGTTTCTCCTGCTGCGTAAGCTTCTTCAATTCCCACAACAGGATCTGAAATTTCAGGCCCGTCACCTAAAACCAGAGCTTTATAAGAAAGTTCATTTCTTTCATAGTGCTTATCGCGATCCATAGAATAATAACGGCCTGAAACAGAAGCAATCTTTCCTATCCCTATTTCAGCCATCTTATCGACGAGTTGCTGCATATATCCCTTGCCGCTTGAAGGAGAAGTATCACGTCCATCCATAAAAGCATGAACATAGACTTCTTTAATTCCAGCCTCCTTAGCCGCTTCAAGTAAGGCAAAAAGGTGATTTATATGTGAATGAACACCACCATCGGAAAGAAGCCCCATATAATGCAAACGCCCCGTAGAGGCATTAACTTTATGCATCAAATCATTAATAGAGGCATTGGTTGATAGCTCTTTATTCTCAATGGCAATATCAATACGGGTCATGTCCTGATAAACAACGCGGCCAGCCCCGATATTAGTATGTCCGACTTCAGAATTACCCATGAAGCCGTCAGGCAAACCAACTGCTCTTCCAGAGCATTTAAGCTGCGTATTGGGATAGGTCTCAAATAGGCCGTCAAGAATGGGGGTGCGGGCAAGTTTTACAGCGTTGCCTTTGCCGTCAGGGGCAATACCCCAGCCATCCAAAATAAGCAGAAGAGTCGGAGAACCGATTTGTTCAGACATGATGATACCATTCACACAGGCTTAAGCCTGAGGTTGTATATTGAGTTTAATTCTAGTTCCTTCAGACCATAAGCCTTCAACATTATAAAAACCCCGATTATCTTCCTGAAAAATATGTACAATAATATCGTTCAGATCGAGAAGAATCCAGTCACCGGACTTGTAGCCTTCGAGTCCCAGGTATTCAATATTGTCTTTGGCGAGTTGCTCAAGAATAAAGTCAGCCAGAGCCTGTGCATGGCGCACACCTTTTGCTCCAGCCACCATTACAACTTCGGCGATGGGGCATATCCCCTGCACGTCCACAGCTGTAACTTCTGTAGCCTGTTTTTCGTCTAACCATTCAGCCACAAGCTGAACTTTGTCCTGAGTATCGATCTCTTTGAATTTCTTAGGTTTAGTTTTCATTCTTTTATTTTTAGTACTTAAATTGGCGGACTTTTTTAATAAAACCCGCACTTGTCTATAGGTATATTCAGAGGAAAATCAGCTTTAAAAAGCTCTGCGAGCTGTTCATCCATCATGGCCAGCAATCCACAGTCCTCCATATTCGTTCACCATACAATAAGATTATATAGAGAATTTATGCTCGGTACGCAATGCATTGTATGACTGTTTTCCAACCAAATTTATCTTTTTATTTATTTTGCTTTAAAATTTATTCAAAGTGCCTTTTTGTACTTCTTGACGGTGAACATCTACTATGCAATAAACAAATCCATGCTTAACCACGATTTAATTAAATTTTTTAGTTTTTTATTTACTAGGACTATAATTTAGCCTGCTTGTGGTTATGGACATAAACGCTGATAAAAGTTTTCCGGGCCACAGGCAAAAACCTGTGGCCTTTTTATTTACCAAAAACCTGTGCCGAGGATTAATCATATCAGGAGGCGAGCAATGATTTTTGATGTAGACAAGGAAACAATGCCGAGAGAAGAGCTTGAAGCATTACAACTCAGAAGACTGAAAAGCCTTTGCGAACGAGTTTATGCTAATGTTCCTTTTTATAATAAAAAGTTTAAAGAACTCGGTATTGAGCCCAAAGATATCAAGTCTCTATCCGATCTTACCAGATTGCCTTTTACTGAAAAACAAGATCTTCGTAATCATTATCCCTTCGGCCTTTTTGCTGTATCCCGTGAAAATATTGTACGTATTCACTCCTCATCAGGAACGACTGGTAAGGCTACTGTTGTAGGCTACACCAAACGTGATATTTCAAACTGGGCAAATATGATGGCCCGTTCATTCGCAATTGCCGGAGCAACCTCTGAAGACAGTATCCATAACGCTTACGGATACGGACTGTTCACAGGAGGACTGGGAGCCCACTATGGCGCGGAAGCTCTTGGAGCAACGATTATTCCTGTTTCCGGCGGCGGGACCAGACGTCAGGTTATGCTGCTCAAGGACTTCGGTCCAACAGTAATCTGCTGTACCCCGTCCTATGCTCTCTATCTATATGAAACAGGTAAGGAAATGGGAATAGACTTCAGAGAACTCCCACTTAAAATTGGTATTTTTGGAGCGGAACCATGGACAGAGTCCATGCGTAAAGATATCGAAAATAAGCTCAATATTAAAGCCTTAGACATTTACGGCTTGTCAGAAATTATGGGGCCCGGTGTTGCTATGGAATGTGCAGAAGAACAAAAAGGACTCCATATTATGGAAGATCACTTTCTGCCAGAAGTCATCAATCCGGAAACAGGTGAACACGTTGCTCCCGGTGAAATTGGTGAATTAGTCATCACTACTCTCACAAAAGAAGGTATTCCGCTCATCCGCTACAGAACACGTGACCTTACCCGCCTTAATTATACGGCATGTCGCTGCGGCAGAACATTTGCCCGTATGCAACGTGTGACAGGAAGAAGTGACGACATGCTCATCATTCGCGGTGTAAATGTATTCCCATCACAAATTGAATCTATACTTATTGAGACTGAAGGATTATCCCCGCATTATCAACTTGTTATTGAGCGTGATGGAAATCTTGATATTCTTACTGTCAAAGTCGAAATTTCCGGAACAGCATTCTCTGATGAAATTAAAAATTTACAGAGACTCGAAAGAAAGATACAAAAAAACATTAAAGAATTCCTTGGCGTAACCGCCCGTGTTAAGCTTGTAGAACCTAAATCTATTGAGCGCTCTGCGGGAAAGGCCAAACGAATTATTGATCTGCGTGATTAGAACCAGTAGTAGAACCTAATAAAAGCGAGGAAACACCATGAAATGTGACCAGCTCTCGATATTTCTTGAAAACCGTGCCGGAAGACTTGCTGAAGTAACCAGACTTCTCAGCGAAAACAAAGTCAACATCCGCGCCCTATCACTTGCCGATACTTCTGATTTCGGTATTTTAAGGCTGATTGTATCTGACTTTGATACAGCACAGACTGTACTAAAAGATGCAGGCTTTACTGTAGGCAAAACTTCAGTTGTAGCAGTTGTGGTTGATGATCAGCCCGGTGGGCTTCATAAACTTCTGGAAATGCTGCGTAGCTCAGGAATTAATGTTGAATACATGTATGCCTTTGTTCAGCAATCCGGCAGTAATGCAGTTATTATCTTCCGCTTCGATCGTACCGATCAGGCGATTGAAATGTTAGCTGAAAACAATATAAAAACTATTCCCAGTGAAGAACTTTGTAAGGTTTAAAAAAGAAATTAAATCTATAAGTTGGATTTAAAATTTATTTGCGTATTTAAATTTAATTTTAAATATTCACCAGACTATTATAGAGCGGATGAGACTTACAACATGTGAGAATCATCCGCTTTTACATTCTGCATCATTAATAATATTTAAAAATTAATTATTAAGAATAGAAAAGATAAATTCCATGTTTTTACACATAATAGGAATGAAAATTTGTAGAAATAGATTGTGATTTGAACTATGTTACTCCGATGAATAATCTTGAAGTAATCAATACAGAATGGCTAGATTCAATGGCCTCGACCAAAAAAGAGTTTTTAACCAAACTATTCTCAGTATTTATAAGGGATGAACCAGCCAGAGTACTGAAAATAAGAGAAGCTCTAGAGTCAAAACAAATGGATGAACTAAAATATCTTGCTCATTCTCTTAAAGGAGCTGCAGCTACTATGGGTGCGGACCGTGTTCGTAAAGCATGCCTTGATTTAGAATACAGCGCACGGGACGAAGACGAAGAACAAGCTCTTAATAATATTCTTACTCTGGAAATAGAAATGAAGCTTGTTTACGATTTTATGACTGAATTTATTCAATAATAGAAGTAAACTGAATTTAAACTTTTACTGCAGTGCCTATAGTAATAACTCTTTCTGTCGGTATTTTCAAATAATCCAATGGATCTTCAGATAATGAATTTAAAAATATAAAAACTTTACGTCTTAATTTAAGTTCAGTTTGATCTTTATCAAACTGCATCATCATCCGACCTACATAGAAATAGCTTTCCATATTACTTATACCAAGTTGGTTCCATGCCTGGACCAAGGCTAACGAAAGATTAGGTTTTTCCATAAAACCATAACTAACTGTAAGCCACGAAATATTATTCTTAAGTTTTTTTACTGAAATTCTTTTATGAGAATCTAAAAAAGGTTCACTTGATGTACGTACTCGCAAAAAAACCAATTTTTCATGAACCACTCTATTGTTCCGCAAATGTTGTAGAAATGCATGCGGAACAAAATCTGAAGCGGACATAAAAATAGCTTCCCCTGGAACTTTGGCCAAAAGATACTTTTCTATCTCAGGGTCAAGCTCAGAGACCTCCAGCCCTCTGGACTGTAAATTTTTCTGAACCTTAGCCCTTCCCCATACCCAAACATACATCATATAAGCAATTATTGCTGCAAGAAGAATCGGGAACCATCCTCCGCCAAGAATCTTAGTGAAGTTAACAATAAAAAATCCTAAATCAAAACACCCGAAAAAAGCAGTTAAAACAACTGTAGGTATAAGAGACCATTTGCGTATTTCACGTAAATAATACCAGAATAAATATGTTGTTATAACCATAGTACCTGTAATAGCAATTCCATACGCCCCGGCCAGATTCTCAGATTCTTTAAAGGATATGACTAATAAAATAGAAAGTGCAGCCATCAACCAATTTACGGAACGGGAAAAAACCTGACCTGAATTATCTTCAGAAGTCTGCTCTATGTGAATACGTGGGATCAAACCCAGATGGACTGCCTGCGCAGTAAGTGAGAAAGCACCGGAAATAATAGCCTGTGAAGCAATAATAGCAGCAAGTGTAGCCAGTCCGACCATTGGAAAAAGTAAAAATTTGGGAAAAAGACTGAAGAAAGGGTTCACAATCACTTTTGGATCATTTATTAAAAGCGCCCCCTGCCCCAGATAGTTGAGTAAAAGGCTTGGCAGAGCCACAAAATACCAGGCAAGAGTAATCGGCTTACGCCCAAAGTGCCCCATATCAGCAAAAAGAGCTTCCCCACCTGTAACGCATAACACAACAGCACCTAAGACCATGCATCCTGCAATACCGTTTGATGCAAAAAAATTAACTGCGTACCACGGACTGAAAGCTTCAAAAACCTTAAGATTATGTACAGCTGCTCCTGCTCCAAATATAGCTAGAACTGCAAACCAGACCAGCATCACCGGACCAAAGAGACGACCTATTTTATCTGTTCCGCTACTTTGAAAAGCAAACAAGCCCAACAAAATGGTACAGGCTATATAAGTTGTATATTTATCTGCGACCTGTGTAGCTACATCCAGACCTTCTATTGCAGAAAGGACTGAAATTGCTGGAGTGATAACACCGTCACCATAAAGTAAGGCGCCGCCAACCATTGAGGCAATAAGCATGAATGAGACTGATTTATTTTTCACCGCATGGCTTACCAGCTCATAAAGAGCAAATATTCCTCCTTCACCTTCATTATCAGCGGCCATAACAAAAGTTACATATTTTAAACAAATAACAATTAAAAGTGACCATATAATCAGTGAAAGAACTCCCAGCACATTCTCGGGATTAAGAATAATTGCATGGTGTCCACTAAAGCATGCCTTCATAGCATAAAGAGGACTCGTCCCGATATCACCGAAAACAACTCCCAATGCACCTAGAGCCAGCGGAATATCGCGATTCTTATCACTGTGTTTAAGCATACAATTATGTCTCTTAAATATATTTTAGTATGATCTATTTTACTCAATATCAGTAAAATATTAACGTGCAGCCCGAAATATCTCAAGCTATACAAAAAAATAAATCGAAAATTAAAATTGCCGATCTAGTAATAGATGTGAAAAATACCCCGTCACAAAAGCCATATAGTAAGGCATTAAAGTAGGAAAAGGCTGCCCGTATATATAATAAGGAAGAATTAGCATTGGCATTGGAACAACAAGCATAGCCCACCACGTATGCGTCCATCCACGATGAGCACTAATACCCGGCAGCATAGCAAGAACACCTAGATACGCTGCCCACTGAAACTGCTTAAAATAAATCAAAGTCAGTGATAAACACAGCATAGCAGTATAAAAAATACGTTTTCCCTTTGAATCGGTATCAATATCAGGAAAAAGAGCACCTAAAATACAAAGTATAAATAAAGTTGCAACCTGCTGTGGATCAACAACATACATACCTATGTTAACGAGTATAAGCAGAATCACAACTCCGGCAACTATTGATCCGCTCACATGAACTTTATATCCGGGCATTATATAACTCTCTAAATTATAAGAATATTAATTACAAAAAATGTCGTCACCGACTGTGCGTATAAAAAAATGCATGACATTTGTCTATTAATGTTCGAGATACTATTTCTAGGCATGCGTGTAACTATCTTAAACAAATAAGATTCTACCATTTATAACCATATTAAAACGATATATAATTGCCCATAAGTGATTACATACAGAACAAAAGTATAAAAAAAAGTGCCTCCCCATCGGGAAGACACTTTTAAAGTTCTAATTTAAGGCCAGATTACATTGCGTCGCTTGAATCAAGCTCTTCAATCTGCTTATTAATTTCTTTCTGTAACTTCTCAGGCAATCCCATAATATCTACATTGAGAAAGCCGCGTACAATTGTGGATGTAGCTTCATCTTCATCCATTCCGCGCGCCATGAGATACTCAATCTCTTCCTGAGCAATTTTCCCGACGGCAGCTTCGTGCGAAAGCTCGACACCTTCGACAGTCGCTTCCAGTTCAGGAATAGCGTGGATTCGTCCGCCACCGAGCAGAAGTCCTTTGCACTCAATATGCCCACGGGCAGGAACATCATTACCCTGAATGTGACCACGGGCTATTATGGTACCTCCGGTAGTAATTGTACGGGAGATAATTTCAGCCTTGGTGTTTGGAGCATTTTGGATAATACGTGTTCCTGTATCAAGGTGAGAACCTTCAGGAGCAACAAGCACAGAGTTAAAACGCGCAACGGAATTAGCCCCGTTAAGATAAATTGTGGGGTAAGACTGAAGATCTTTAACTCTCTTCATGAGTACGTAATTGTTAAGAAGGACACCTCCTTCTTCTACAACACCTACTGTACGTGGACGAACAGTAACGTTTTCACCCCAGTTATGAACCATAGTGAAAGTAAGCTTGCCGCCTTTTTTTACGTAAAATTCTGAAATACCGAAATGTGCTCCGGTAAATTTATCATGAGCAGCAGCACATCCGGTAATTATGTGCAATTCAGAGTCTTCTTCAACAACAACAATGTTATGAATATTCTGACCGGACTGCTCAGCTTTCAGAAACAGACATGACTGTACAGGACGTGTAATTTTTGCACCTTTTTTGGTACGGACAAAATAACCGCCGTGCAGATTTTCTGCCGCTGATTTTGTAAATTCATCTTTATCTTTATCAACAAGGTTGAAGTAATATTCTGGAAGCCCATCGTATTTTTCGAGAGCCTTCTTGATATCCATAACTTCAACATTTTTATCAGTAGAGTCACAGTGCACATTAGAATGGTCAACCTGCAGAAAAGTTCCGCTGGTTTCTTCAGTATCCACGTCCACGCCAGCCATAAGCAATTGTTCTTTATCTTCGCCCGTCATGCTGGACAAGTCTTCAATTACACTATGCTCAAGGCCTTCAAACTTAAACTGATTGAGATCAACTTTTTTCATGATATTCCTCCGTGGATTTATACCGCTAGTTCAAGCACCTGACGCATTCCTGATATCCGTACTTGCGAATGTGCTCAAGAATGTCGCGAGGCCTGGCTTCACAACAGAGATGTCCATTGTAAAGAACCTGTCCACGGTCAGCATTTATGTAATCGAGGATATGTCCTGTGTGGGTAATGATAAGACCACAAGTCTTGGAACCTATCGCTTTCTGCTCTTTCATACTTAAGTCAAGATCAGGCTTGATTTCACCATCAAGCAGAGTCCTGACCATTTTACCGATAAGGTGCATATTTTCGAGGTCAACACCTGATTCAGGTTCATCAAAAAGAAGCAGTCCAGGATTCTGAGCCATTAACTGCAGAAGTTCAGAACGTTTAATTTCACCGCCGGAAAAACCTGAGTTAATATCACGATCAAGGAAATCAGTCATATTTACACGCTGAGCCAGCATTTCAACGGCGACATCAGAACCATTACCACACATTTTTACAAGATGACGAGTCTTAAGTCCGTGAATGGTAGGAGGACGCTGAAAAGACATACCGATACCAAGCCGTGCTCGCTCATAAATTGGAGCATATGTGATATCTACACCTTTAAATATGATTTTGCCCTGAGTAACCGTGTAGTTGCTAAAACCCATGAGTGTCATTAGCAACGAAGTCTTACCGGAACCGTTAGGCCCGAAAAGGATGAAAGTTTCACCCTCATTTATATGGAGGTCGAGACCAGTGATGACCTCTTTGTCGCCAATACTGACGTGCAAATCTTCTATCTTAAGCATTGAAATTCCTCACTTTATAAGCGAAAAGCCAAAAATGGAGTTATTTAGTCGAAATAAGTACGCCTTGAAGAGCTAATAAAATTCACATTTCAAGTCCAGAGTAAAAGTGATTAATCTCACAATATAAGACAAAAAGCGTATTTTAAATCAAACTTAAGTTCTAAGGAAGTTATCTGGCAGAGTTCAAATATACAATGAACCTGACGGATAAGGAGTGCACCCGGAAAAATAAAACGTTAACTTAAGATGGTCACGACAATAAAAAAGTCAAGTTATAGAAAGAAAAAAGTATTTTTTGTAAGTACAGAGATTTACTTAATTGTATATTATGAATATCTTAACAGCTTATTTTTTAGGAGATAGATTATGGCAAAAAAAAGAATAAAATCGTTATCAGACCTTAAAGATCTGAAATTTAAAGACAATATAAAAAAAGAACCAGAAATGCCCAAAGCAGTACAAAAGGTTTTGGATTCAGTAAAAAAGAAACCAAAACCTATCGTTCCAGAAGAAAAAATTGTGGATGAGATTGATGATGACTATGCTTTTATGAATGCAATGAGCGGTGTACAGCGATTAGATAATACAACAGTAGCTGTCCAAAAGACTATACCGACACCTTCCATAAAATTAAATGATGACGACGAGGGCAAAGAATATTTAAGCAGTCTTATTTCTGGTAAAATAGAATTTGAGATTGAATACTCTGATGAATTCATGTTCGGATTTGTCCGTGGAACGGATTCAAAAATATTTCAAAAGCTCAAAAGTGGTGCATTTAGTTACGAATCACATATAGATTTGCACGGCATGAATTCAGAACAAGCTTTTGATAATCTCCTTTTTTTCATCAGGGAATCTTTTCTGCAAAACAAACGTTGTATTCTTGCTGTAACAGGAAGAGGTAAAAATTCTCCAGGTGGACATTCTGTTCTTAAACGTGAAATCCAGGAATGGCTGACCCGTGACCCATTTCGACGGGTAATACTTGCATTCTGCACAGCTCAGCCAAAAGACGGAGGAGCCGGAGCTATTTATATATTATTGCGTAAACAAAAAAAAGTTCATGGTAAGGTTCAGTGGGATAAAGGAATCAACTGGGATAAGGATTTATAGTGGATAATCTAAGCGATATCAGCCGCATTAAACTTATGTTCGGCATTCCCTTTTTTAGTATGGACTTTACTGAGTTCACACAGACTATTGAAGAGCTATATAAAGAAGGCGGTAAATACTTGTTTTTTACTGCCTCAATGCCATGGCTGCTCGATAACGCAAAAAACCCACTACTCTGCCCAGTTGAAGCAGACTTCATACTTGCTGCAGATTCGAACCTCATTGCAATAGGTCATAAACTTGATATCAAAATTAAGATGCCTCTTGAATACTTTGAATTTCCAGAACAGGTAGCCAGAATTTGTGCTCATTACGGATACAGTATGCTTCACGTATCACAAACGGCCCTTAAAACAGATATTTTAGTCAGTGATGGATATGTGCCTCTTTCATGGAATCTATTCACACACTTCAAAACAACTGGTAAACTTGATAAAATTGATGCTCGATCAATCATAGACACTGCTAACGATTCAAAACCGGATATAGTGCTTATTAATGCCCCGCCTGAAAGTTTCTCCAAGTTTCTACCTGCAATTTACGAGAACATTAATAACTGTTTGATTATTTGTATTCCGCAAGACGTTGATAGAAACAAGGTGGAAGAAAAAATTGATAATGTTTTCAGCCCAATGCTCCTTTTTCGCGAGGAATTACAATTTCAAAAACAGTTAAAGCAGACCTGTCTTGCCTCTTTACCTTCATCAATTACTTATGACGATTCAACAGATCCGGCAGTAATCAAAATAACAGGCACTCTTAATACACAAATCACTGCTGAATTAATTCGTATGGGCGAAAAGCTACTTGAAAGTAAACTAAGTATTGCTCTTGACCTATCTAGTACTCATGCAATTTCGGCGAAGGGTTTAGAAGCTGTATATTATTTAGTCAGAAAAACAGCACATGCAGATAAAGATATTTCAATTAAATCATCCTCTGACCAAGTTAGAAACACACTTCATCAATCTGGATTAGCTCTATTTTTTAAAGAATGTCCGTATATAATAGAAGAGCTTGCTAATTAATATTTAAAAGTTTTCTGATCACAAGAAAATAGGTAGAGACTGATAAGTATTTCAATCTCTACCTATTTATTTAATTCTATATACAAAAAACTAAAGCCATAAATTTTAATAAATTACTGTCATATGCTCCCTAAAATATATCAAATGAACTTCTAAAGCATATTAACAGGATCAAGGTCCATAGCTATTCGAATCTCTTTTTTATCAGGATTTCTACGCAATATTTCTGCATATAGTTCACGGGTTTTCATCCAATCGTCAGATTTAAGAAGACAGTTAAATCGTTTCCGACCTCTAAGCTGAGCCAGAGGAGCTGGAACAGGTCCCATTGCCATAATGCCGAATTCTTTTGCAGCATCACGAATTATATTGAAAAAAGGAGGACAAAGCTGCTCACCATTCCAACTCATGGGATGGCTGATTCTGATCAAGGTAAGTTTTGTAAACGGCGGATAACGAAACCGCTTACGCTTCTCAATTTCTTTTTCAAAAAAAGTTTTATAATCAGCAGATGTTACCGCACCCCAAATGGGATTTTGCGGGTTCCGAGTCTGGATTATGACTTCACCCGGTTTATCACCGCGCCCAGCTCTTCCTGAAACTTGGACTAATAGCTGAAATGTTCGTTCAGCGGAACGATAGTCCGGCAGGTTCAAACCCAGATCACCTTCAGAAACAACTACTAAAGTTACACCTGGGAAGTTATGGCCTTTGGAAAGCATCTGAGTCCCGACTAATACCTGAGCCTCACCTCTTGCAAAACTTTTAAGTATTTCATCAAGTTTTTCCTGCCTGCGAGTTGAATCTCTATCTAAACGTAGAATCTTTGTTTCCGGTGGTAAAGCCTTGGTAACCTGCTCCTCAAGTCGCTCAGTCCCCCCACCAAGGGGTAGCAGATTACTTCCACCGCATGTAGAACATGGCAAAGGAAAAGGATAGGCATTACCGCAATAATGGCAGATTACACGCTCTCTGCCCTTATGATATGTCATACTGACGTTACACTGTGGACACTTGAATGGTTCCTCACAATCAGTACAATAAATCAACGGTGAAAATCCACGGCGGTTAAGCATGATTACCGCCTGTTCACCTTTAGCGACCACTTCTTTCAGCCGGGCTTCAGTTTCGGGAGCAAAAGGTATTTCCGGATTTTTAATAGCACTGGTGTCTACAACTTTGACTGCAGGCAACACAGACTTGCCCACTCTCTTTTCCATAGGAATAATATCAAAGGCACCTTGCTGAGCAGCATGAAAAGTCTTGATATCTGGAGTAGCTGACCCCAATACGAGTAAACTTTTATTTATTTGAGCTAAAAAATACGCAACCTCTTTAGCTTGGTATGGAAGACGTTCCTCCTGCTTGTAGGATTCATCATGTTCCTCATCTACAATAATCATCCCCAGATTACGTAGCGGCAAAAAAAGAGCTGATCTTGTTCCTACTATGAGGGCGGGACTATCGTTCTCTGCAACAGCACGAAAAATGGCTTCTTTGCGGACAGGAGTCTGATATCCATGATAAAGATATTTGCGGGTATCGGGAAATAAAGGACAAATACTATTCCACAAAGCATATGCCAAAGCAATTTCAGGAACCAGAACAATTACAGAGCGTCCTTGTTCCATACACTTACGAGCCGCTGTCATGTAAACAAGTGTCTTACCGCTTCCGGTAATACCGTGTAGCAGTTTAACAACACTTTTCTGACTATCAAGAGCATCATTAAGTTTAATTATTGCCCGCTCCTGCTGTTCTGAAGGTACAAAGTTCCACTTAGTGGATGTCGTGACACATTTTTCAGAAGGATTATGTTCTTCTTCCGGTGCAGCACCAATTTTTATCAAAGAATCAGAATGGAGTTTTTTTATGACTCCGGCAGTCCAGTCTCCCATAATATTCTTGAGAAAACCTTTCTCACGGGGACCATTTTCAAAAATATATTCTAGAATTTGCAACTGACGAGCCGCATTGGGACGCACAGGCCACGGAGGATCGGAAGTAAGACTGACGTATTCTTCCTTCTCGATAGATGCAGGAAGACTGACATTCATACGCCCTTGATCGTATATGTTGACAAGCTCCATTCTCCTTTCTGTAGGAAGCCTTGCAATATCAAGAGCCTTAAGTCTGGCAGGAAAAGATCTGTCAGCAATTGTAAATGAAATTTTAGCACTGCGAAAACGTTTGGGCACGACATTTTCAAGCACTTTACCAAGCGGAAGCATCTGCCGTGTACCAATATTACGATATAACTTAAAATGGTTGAAATTGAGTAATGGCTCTTTTTCCAAAGGCCAGATAATTGATTTCAACTCAACATTCTCAGGAGGAACATCGACTGTTTCAATTAAAAATGCCACCCTCACAGAACGTCCCAAAGGAACAAGAACCCGCTGTCCTTCCATCAAAATTGGAAGATCAGCGGGAGCTTCATAGGTATAAATAGAGTATGGAGGGCTGGCGAGGCAAGCTTGCCAGAGTGTAGTCATTATTACCCCTAAGGTTTAAGACTGAGGCATTTCTTTAGTATTTCATAAACAGGGCTGAGAGGAACTGAACATCCATCTTCTTTTGTAATTGCAGAAGCTGAAAAAACAGCAGGAGATATTTTCTTCCTGATACTTTCCCATTCAATTCTAAAATCTATGGTATCATCGCCATCCTGTAATGTTCCACTATGAGGAAGCATAAAACCTGCAAATTTAGAATACGAACCAAAGGTAACTGCTTTCCCTGCACCAAGAACAATCTTAACAGGTACAAAGGTTTCATTATCAAACCAGATTTGCCTTGATGAATTATCGCCCTGCTCTGCTCCAAAAACAAAAGCAGGAGTCTCCTGATAAAAACCGTAGCTTTTGGTCGCATTACTTACACCAAGTGACATCCAATCACTTACAGGATCATCCGGAGACCAAAATTGCAATACAGAGACAGGCATGTCACCATTTGAAGGACACTGAGCAATCGTCTTAAAATACTGCCCAACGGACTTAGCTGTAACGGTAGAGTTCACATTTAATTCATAACTAAAGGTCTGTTGCCAGTGATCATGGCCGCGAATAATAGTCAGCTTTGTTCCTGGCTCTGAAGGAAAAGTAAAAATTGCCTCATACGAAGTTAATGCTCCATAATTTTGGAATATTACTTCATTCAGGTCTTCGTCAGATGGAAAAAAAGCCCTTGCCGGGCTGCCCACAAGCAGGCTCACGGCAAGGACTATAAATATTAAATAAGTATTTAAATTCTTTACGAACAAGACAAAAGCTCCCGCAATCTAGCTACGATGTCATCACGCAACTCTTCATCTTGAAGAGCAAAATAGATATTTGCAGTAAGATAATCTACCCAGTCACCGGCGTCAAATCTTTGTCCGCGGAGTTTCACTGCGAGCAATTTATTATCTTCAGCAAGACACTGCAACGCATCGGTCAGCTGAATCTCTCCGCCAACTCCGGGCTCAAGACTTTCAAGATGGTCAAAAATTTCAGGCAGCAGAACATAGCGGCCTACAATTGCAAGTCTGGAAGGAGCTGTGCCGAGAGCAGGTTTTTCAACTAACGAACGAACACGGTACATTCCCGGGGCAAATTCCTCACCTTGAATAATACCATAACGATTAACCTTGTTTTCAGGTACTTCGATTACCCCTACAACCGCCATATTTTCCGTACGGGCAGCATCAATAAGCTGTTTTATTCCCGGCTCCAGACCAAACATGAGGTCATCACCAACCATAACGGCAAAAGGATCATTCTTACATACTTCTTTAGCACAAAGAACGGCATGTCCTAGTCCAAGCTGTTTCTTCTGACGTACAGAGATTATATTTACCATCTCCGCAACCTTACGCACTTCAGCAAGAATCTCGGTTTTACCACCACGCTCAAGTACGTCCTCTAAAGAAAGGTTGTAATCAAAATGGTCTTCAATAATTTTTTTATTCTGGTTAGTGATAAAAACAACATCAGTAAGACCGCTGGACATGGCTTCTTCAACCACATGCTGCACAACTGGTTTTTTAAAGATAGGGAGCATCTCTTTAGGAATATTCTTAGTGGCAGGCAATGATCTTGTGCCCCATCCAGCAACCGGAACAATAACTTTCTTGATGACCATTGATCAAAACTCCTTAATTAATCAGCTGAAATAACAGCTGAAAATATTATTAGCGTAAATGTTTTTCCAGAACTTCTGCAAGCTCAGAAGTATAAAGTTCAACTTTAGCACTGTCCTGTGCCTCAACCATAACACGCGCAACAGATTCTGTACCGGAATACCGCAATAAAACGCGTCCTTTTCCTGAGAGATCCTGCTCAACCTGTTTAAGAGCCTTTTGGACAGCTGGAACCTCTTCAAAGGGAACCTTGCGTTTTACATGAACATTTTGCAATTTCTGAGGATACAGTTCAAGTATTCCTGAAAGTTCTGAAAGAGGTCTGTTTTTTGTGCATAGTATACGCAATAACTGTAAGGCTGCAAGCAGTCCATCACCTGTAGTGCTATATTCTCTGAAAATAAGATGGCCGGATTGTTCGCCGCCTAAGACTGCGCCTTCACGCCGCATAGCTTCTACAACATACCTGTCTCCTACCGGAGTTCTAAGCATGGTACCGCCACGCTCTTTCATAAAATTCTCAAGAGCCATGTTACTCATTACTGTAGAAACAAGCATATTCTTCGCGAGCTTACCGCGGTCCATTAAGTCTGCTGCGCAAAGAGCCATTATCTGATCCCCGTCAAGGACCTGCCCCTTTTCATCAACAACAATCAAACGGTCCCCGTCACCATCAAGTGCAATACCTATATCAGCATTCTCTTCAACAACGCGCTGTCCCATTACTTCTGGATATAATGAACCGCACTTATCATTAATGTTCAGGCCATTAGGTTTATCACCAATTCTGACAACTTCAGCTCCTAATTCTTCAAACATATGCCCAAGACTGTAAGTAGCTCCATTAGCGCAGTCCAGAACTATCTTGACCCCATTAAGAGTCATATCTTGAGGAAAACTATACTTAAGATAAACAATATAGCGGCCACGTGCATCTTCTATTTTAAAAGCACGTCCGACATTTTCAGCCTGAGGATAATCCCAGTTATCATCTTTAGACAAAACCATTGCTGAGATTTCATCTTCGGCACTATCCGGTAGTTTAAACCCTTGTGAATCAAAAAATTTAATACCGTTATCCATGAAAGGATTATGGGAAGCTGAAATAACAATCCCAATATCAGCACGCATATTCCTAGTCAGAAATGAAACTGCTGGAGTAGGCATAGGGCCGACCTGAAAAACATCCATTCCCATAGCACAAAGCCCAGCAGTAAGAGCGTACTCAAAAACATAGCCGGACAAGCGAGTATCCTTACCGATAATAACCTTATGACGCTGTTTTCCGTTCCTGAAATACGAACCGGCTGCAAGGCCGAGACGCAGCGCAATCTCAGCAGTCATTGGAAAAATATTAACTTGACCGCGCAATCCGTCAGTACCGAATAAACGTTTACTCATCCACAATCTCCCAAAAAATTATCAGACATCCAATCTAGTGACCTTCAGGTGTCTGTCTCGATATTGTTACAGTTATAGCTTCCGGCTTTCTCTTTTTAACAATGCAACCTTTAGGAAGACTTACTTCATAAGGGACTACGTTTTTCCCAATGGGAATTGTTGCATTAAGATCAATTGAAGCTGTTATTTCATTTCTGAATCCGCTTTTACGGAAAAAGGGTTTCGGCCCCTCTATAAGCAGTCTTACGAAATTCTGACTGGCAGAAAAATCAACATCCTCAGGCCCCAGAATATAGAGAGGAACTTTTACCCACATCTTTCCTTTGCGCACAGCAAATTCGAGAGTAACAGAAACTACCCCCGGATTTGATTCCACTTCATCAGGCAGGCGCAACGGAACATCACCAGTCCAATTCTCAGGTGTATTTGTATCAACAACAATCGGCTGAGTTTGTACTTGGCCAACCTTTTTCAAAATTGAAGCAGGTCCTCGCAAAGTAACTTCAGTAGGTTCGCTGTACTTTTTCTTAAGAGTAAAGTCACGATGTAAATCACCAGTCCAGGCAGGAACAACTTCAACCTGTTTCTTCACGTACATATCCATCACAAGATTAATATGTGAAGGCTTAATTTCAACAACCTCCAAAGCACTCCCTAGCCCGAGCTGTTCAGGAATAATATTCACAGGATTGCTGCCAACCACTAAATTTCCAGTATCAAGCGAATAAGCTAGCTTTTTAGTATCAAGGCTGCGAATAAGTCCCTTAGGACCTCTAAGGCGCGCAGAAACCTTAGTAATCATACCGTCACGGATTATCATTCCCTGTGGGGGATTAATAATTTCCATCGGGAATTCAACCCATGTTTCCACCAACTCACGACCGGTAACAAGGTACCATGTCAAGACGGACATCATAAGAGCCAGAGCGGCTATTTTCCAACGCTGTGCTGTCATATTAATCAAACACGTTCCTTAAAACACGTTTCAGCCTGACAATATCAAGACTAGTTGTGAGCTTTCCGCCTATAGCGACAGAAATAGTTCCGCGTTCCTCTGAAACAATAATTGCAATAGCATCAGTTTCTTCACTTATACCTAAGGCGGCTCTATGTCTGGTACCGACAGCGCTTTGTCTGGTAGACACCTGCGCCAGCGGCAAAATACAGGAAGCCGCCACAATTTTATCTGAATCAATTACCACAGCCCCATCATGCAGGGGGGTGTCCGGCCAAAAAATATTAATCAGCAACTGCTTGCTGACCTTTCCATTAATTTCTACACCTTTTTCAATGATATCACCAAGAGGGACATTCTTTTGAATAACCACCAAAGCCCCGATCTTCTGCCGGGCCATAGAATCCATAGCAGCGCCGATTTCATCTATCACAGCTAATTCAAAATCCTTTTTGTGCCATAGCCGCCCGGCGCCCATCTGTGCCAAACCTTTTCGAATGTCACGCTGAAAAAGAACAATAATAACAAGAAAAATTGAACTAAGAAAATTAGTTAGCAACCAGTTTAACGTATACAGACCAAAAACATCTGATACGTAATAAACTGTAAGCACAAGCAACAGGCCCCATATCACCGCTGCTGCACGAGTACCACGTACCAGCAGGATAATATAAAAATAGACAACAGCTACAAGACCTATGTCCAGAAGCTCTTTCCATGAAATCTGAAAGCCCAGAAACTCAAACATCAATATGCCCCGCTAATCTCCTGTACAATCTTTAACGTCTGACTGGTTAATGCAACCTCATGAACCCTATGAATGGGAACTCCCTTAGCAGCAAGAACAGCTGTTGCCGCTTGTGTTGCATTTTGTCTTTCATCCGGTTTGAGACCAAGCAGCTTACCCCACAAGGATTTATTAGACAGCCCCATATAAACTGGAAATCCGAGGTCCATGATCTTGTCGATATTACGCAAAATATCAAGATTATGCTCTAAACTTTTCCCAAATCCAATGCCTGGATCAACTACAATATTTCTTTCCGGTAAGCCTGATTTTACGAGTTTTTCAAGACTTTTTTTAAAAAAAGTTAAAATCTCTTCTATGATATTATCATAGTGCGGAGATAATTGCATCTTTTCAGGAGTCCCCTGACTATGCATTAAAACATAACCAGGTTTTGAATCTCCAATAACTTCAAGGAGAGCTGGGTCTTGTGCAAAGGCTGAAACATCATTGATAATTCCTGCCCCATTTTCAAGAGCTGCACGGGCAACCTCACTCTTTACAGTATCAACAGACACTACATATTTACTTGAGAGTTCACGGACAACCGGAATAACTCGTTCAAGTTCATCCTTAACGGACACAGGATCAGCAAAAGGTCTGGTGCTTTCTCCACCCACATCAAGGATATGTGCGCCCTGTCGAGCTAACTCAACGCCGTGCGCAACGGCCTGCTGATAGTCGAAATTCTTTCCCCCGTCATAAAATGAATCAGGAGTAACATTAACAATACCTGCAATAAAAAAAGGGGCAGGGCCTAATACCCTACCCCCTTTTATGGTCCATGAATAATCTTTGGTCATACGAACCTTATTCAGAGCTTTTTTTATCATCAGAAGCTTTAACTTCGTCAGTTTCTTTTTCATCTACACTGACTTCAGAGACTTTAGAATCTTCGTCTGATGGTTTCTCATCAAAAGAAAACTCATCTTTCTCTTCAGAATCTTTATCATCCTTAGCCTCTTTAACAGGTGTATAGCCTGTTTTAGAGGTAGAACCGTAAGCACGCGCCGCTGTAGCTGGTTTTGCTGTAGAGACTGGTTCAAGAGGGGGAAGTACCCCGCCATCCATGAGAGTATCTATATCGGCACCGGAGATAGTCTCACGCTCAAGCAGAGCTTCTGCCAACTTATGAAGATCTTCTTCGTGTTCAGCCAGAAGCTGCCTTGCTGTTTCATGAGCAGTATCAATAATTCTTCTGACTTCAGAATCGATAAGACGTGAAGTATCTTCACTGAAATCTCTCTGATGTCCAAAATCTTTTCCAAGAAAAACCTGATCATTGGTCTCACCGAAAGTCATAGGACCGAGCTTTTCACTCATACCCCACTGACAAACCATGCTGCGGGCCATCTTTGTAGCACGCTCAATATCATTACTTGCTCCGGTGGTCATCTGATTCAAGATCAACTCTTCTGCCACACGTCCGCCAAGTAACATTACGAGAGTATCCTCAAGGTATCCTTTGGAATAGTTATGACGATCATCTACAGGTAGCTGCTGAGTGACACCAAGAGCCCGTCCACGAGGGATAATAGTAACTTTATGAACAGGGTCAGTATTTTCAAGCAGCTTTGCAATCAAAGCATGACCTGCTTCATGATATGCAGTAGTCTTTTTCTCTTCGTCAGTTAGAATAAGACTGCGACGTTCACGCCCCATAAGGACTTTGTCTTTGGCCTCTTCAAAATCGACCATGAGAACATGATCCTGATTATTTTTTGCGGCGTAAAGAGCGGCCTCGTTAACAAGGTTCTCAAGATCTGCACCGGAAAATCCGGGCGTACCGCGAGCAATTACATCAAGATCAATTTCACCGGCAAGAGGAGTCTTGCGGGTATGAACTTTAAGGATATGAGCCCTTCCCTGTACATCAGGAGTAGGCACAACAACCTGACGGTCAAAACGACCTGGTCTAAGAAGAGCCGGGTCCAGAACATCAGGCCTGTTGGTGGCTGCAATGAGAATAACGCCTTCATTGGACTCAAAACCGTCCATTTCTACCAGAAGCTGGTTAAGGGTCTGCTCACGCTCATCATGTCCACCGCCTAGTCCGGCACCACGCTGGCGCCCAACAGCGTCTATTTCATCAATAAAAATCAGACAAGGAGCATTCTTTTTACCCTGCGCAAAAAGATCACGCACACGAGAAGCACCTACACCGACAAACATTTCAACAAAGTCGGAACCGGAGATGGAAAAAAACGGGACTCCTGCTTCACCGGCAACAGCACGGGCAAGCAGAGTTTTACCTGTACCGGGAGGGCCTACTAAAAGAACACCTTTAGGTATGCGACCACCTAAACGTGTAAATTTTTTCGGTTCACTCAGAAACTGAACAACTTCTTCAAGTTCGGCCTTTGCTTCATCAACACCCGCAACATCTTCAAAAGTGACTCGGGCAGTTTCTTCATTAAGCATACGGGCTTTTGAACGACCGAAGGACATAGCTCCGCCACGGCCTCCACCGCCACCCTGCATCTGGCGCATAAAGAAAATCCAAACACCAACTAAAAGCAGCATAGGAAACCATGATATAAATAAAGTCATATACCATGGAGCTTCTTCTTCAGGTTCAGCAACAACTTCGATCTTCTTTTTAATTAAATTACTTACAAGGCTTGGATCATCAGGTGTATAGGTAACGAAGCGTTTATCTCCAACCATTACACCACTGATTTTCTGCCCTTGAATCTTAACCTGTATGACCTCACCTTCATCGACTCTCATAAGAAAATCAGTGTAGGAAAGTTTGAGCTGGGAAGTCTGTGGCTGGTTGAAAAGATTGAACAAAACAATCATAACCAGCATGATTGTTACCCAGACCAAGAGATTCTTGGCAAAACTATTCAAAGTAAATCTCCTTGATATGCGCCTGTTATTGTCAGCAAATAAGTTACAAACAATAATCAGACTGTATTTACGTTTTGTTTTCAGTATCAATCAGCTATTAATAAGACTAATCGAAGAAAAGGCAAGCCAAATTCAGAAATATTATTAATGCTTGCTCTTACTTCATAAAATTGGTAGCTGATTTTTCTCCGTAATGGAAGTGTATCGTCACCGGTGTGGCGCCTGGACTTCAAATCCAGTGGACGGGTTAACGCTCGTCGGTAGGTTCGACTCCTATACACTTCCGCCATTTTACGCTTAATTATCATCCCTCATACATTTATAGTCTTTAAAAAAAATTGCCTACAATTTTATATTATAAAATTTCAAGAATAAAGTTCACAATCTATACTAAATAATGATATGAATGAAAAGGAACTATAATCATGAATGATTATAGTTTTAAATAAGTTGCAATTATATTTTAGAGGATACAAATATGAGCAATGAAGAAATCTCTGCGCATTCTCTTCACACTGGAATAGGGCTAATTGACAGTCAGCATCAAACTTTCTTTACTCTGCTTAAAAAAATCAAAAAGAGCATCAATGAAAATTCTCCAGAAGACATATCCAGGATAATAGAGGAACTCCATCTCTACACTCTCTATCATTTTGAAACAGAGGAAAAACTGCTTGAAAAGCATGGCTTAGTTTCTATAGAGGAGCATAAAGAAAAGCACAGACTTATGGCTGAACAAATTGAAGAATTTAGACTTCAAGAAATAACAGACCCTATTTCTTTAGCTGAACATATGAATATTTTTTTTACTGTATGGTTGATTGAACACATACAAAATACTGACATTGAAGATCTTAAAATTGTGACCCAAAAAAACTGATTGTATGAAAAAGCTCACTATGAGTCGTGTTTTTATATCCAAAACAATCTCATAAAAACATGTGACTTTTATCTATTTATCCAAAATGATTTGAAAATAATTATCAATATATTTTACAAGAATAGGTCGCAGAACCTCTGTTTTTTCTAAATCAGGAACAGTTACAAATTTTTTTGCAACTTTTATAAAAGGTTCAACAAGCATAGGATCGAAATGATTTCCACTGCCCTCTTCAATTATACTTAGGCACTTTTCAAAAGGAAATGGATCTTTGTAAGGTCTTTTGGAATAGAGTGCGTCAAAGACATCTGCCAGAGCAAAAATCCTAGCGCCGAGGGGAATATTTTCACCTGTTAAACCGCTTGGATAACCTGTGCCATCATACTTTTCATGGTGGGCATGTACAACAGGAATAGCCTGAGCAAGCCATGCATGCTCTTTAACCACATCCACACCATGATCAACATGAGTCTTCATTATTGTCCACTCATCTTCATTCAACTTACCCGGCTTCAAAAGTATTGCATCTGCAATGGCAATCTTTCCGACATCGTGCAGAAAAGACCCAACAATCAAAGTACGTATTTTTTCAGCAGATAAACCTAATGATTCAGCAAGCATAACAGCAAGAATAGTTACCCTGTAGTTATGTGCATCAGTATCACAGTCTCTCTTGGCTATTGCAGCCCCCATTGAAATCAACATACCTATATTGGCTTCAGCTAAATTAGTTGAAAAGCTTAAAATACCACTAATAAGTCGGCAAATTATAGGATACAATATCGCCGCGGTTCCAAGAACAGCAAAAACTACAAAACCGACAATATAGTATACTCTGCTGACTATTGCAGACCATTTTGCGTCAGAAACTCTATATAACCCCTCAAAATAGCCGACATTTATCTCTCCTTGATCTTTAAGAGCTGTAAATACCTGAACATAATGATGTCCACCTGTCACAAAATTACGATAGGTAGTCTGTTCCTGCTTAAGAAGTTCCTTTCCATGAATCGCAGCCTGTTGATCTATACTTTCAACTCCTGCCTGAGCAGCTTCAGCCATTTCCTCTTTTTCAGGAGTATATAATTCAATGAGCACAAAGTCGCTTCTATCAAGATCAATTTTTAATATACTGTTCAATTTTACAAGATTTTCTTTGGTAGGATTAGTTATCAATGGAAGGCTGTTTTTCATTGTGTAATCAACCTGATTTATGGCCATCTGCCCGACTTCCTGCCCAACGTTTCGCATTTCACTATAATAAGCAATTGATCCTACACAAACAGCCAGTAAGACACTCACACCGGCAATCCGACGTAGTATAGACATCTGTATATGATGACTGCTGGAAAAAAAACTCCAGTCAGAAAAATCAAAAAATTGTAAAATCCTAGTAAACACTGAAACCTCCTGTGAAAAGATAGAACCATATCTTATTTTATTGCATAAGCAGCCTCCACTATCAATTCTATTCTTTTTAAAAAGGCCTAAATAAAAAACTCCACCTATTATAGGTGGAGTTTTTAATACATATCAACGAACAGGATGAAACTAAGCCAGCCAATCTTTCAACTCGCTAATCTGAGCTTTAACAGACTCAGGACCAGTTCCACCGGGTGAAACTCTACGTTTAACTGCTGCTTCGTATGAAAGAATCTCAAAAACATCACCATCTATTTTATCTGAAAAAGTCTTTAGTTCTTCAATTGTTAAATCTTCAAGTCCCTTAGAAGCCTTTTCTGCATAAGCCACAGCAGAACCTGTAATATGATGAGCTTCACGAAATGGAATCCCTTTTCCCACGAGATAATCAGCAAGCTCTGTAGCATTTAAGAAGCCCTTCTTAAGTGCTGCTTTCATATTCTGAGGATTAAAACCCATAGCTTCCATCATATCCGCCATAATTGAGACAGATGCATGAACAGTCTTGTCGACATCAAAAAACGGCTCTTTATCTTCCTGCATATCACGGTTGTATGCCAGTGGAAGTCCTTTACAAATAGTCATGAGAGAAAAAAGATCTCCGTACACCCTTCCTGTTTTACCACGCATAAGCTCACATACGTCAGGATTTTTTTTCTGCGGCATGATGGATGAACCAGTTGAAAAAGCATCCGGTAATTTAATAAATCCAAAACATGGATTAGCCCAGATTATAAGCTCTTCACATATACGACTCAGATGAGTCATAATAAGACTTCCTGCAAACATGGCTTCCATAACAAAGTCACGGTCGGAAACGGCATCAAGACTATTGCGAAAAGTATCTTCCATTCCTAGATGCTGCGCAGAGACTGACGGTTTGAGCGGATAGGTGGTTCCTGCCAAAGCGGCTGCGCCCAACGGACAGACATTTGCTCTTTTCAGACAGTCACAGACACGACTGTGATCACGTTTGAACATCCAAGCATATGCAAGCATATGGTGGGCAAGACTTACAGGCTGTGCAGGCTGAAGATGCGTATACCCAGGGAGAAGAACATCGGTATGAGCTTCAGCCTTAGTTGTAAAAACTGCGATAAGTTTTTCAAGAGCAACTTTCCATGCTTCAAGAGAATGGACAACATTAAGCCTAAATGTTGTAGCAACCTGATCATTCCTGCTACGTCCGGTATGCAATTTGCCACCGACAGAACCTACTATTTCCGTGAGCCGACTTTCAATGTTCATGTGGAGATCTTCCATCTCCTTTTTCCATTCAAATTTGCCTGACTCAATTTCTTCAAAAACCTGATCGAGACCTTTAACCAGTGTTTCAGCTTCTTCAACAGTAAGAACCCCCTGCTCCGCAAGCATTTTAGCATGAGCCTGTGAACCTGCAATATCTTCACGGTACAAATTCCGATCATAACTAACTGATTCAGTGTAATCTTCCACAGACGCAGCTGTCTTCTGGGCAAATCTGCCGCCCCACAATTTATTATCAGCCATATTTTACCTCATGAATACCTCCAGCAGACCATCAAGGTCAGGGAGGTGTTGCGCTTTTGCGCTTTTGAAGAATGAAAAGAGTTTGCCTCTAACAGCTTGAATCATTAAAAAAGACTCAAGAATCCCAAGCCCTTTTGTCTGAAAATAAAGCTGTCGACTAACCTTAAAATTTAACTTTAAAGAAAAATCCTACCCTCGTTCTTTCAAATGAACAAGAGCAGGATTTTTATATTACCCGCACAGAAGTTATCCACCCGGGAATTATTAACAATTACTCTTCGCAGACATCGCCTTCTTTGATCCAGTTTGATCCTGAAGAAGTTTTGCCTTTAAGACGCAGACCTACAAGTTTGATAAAACCTTCTGCATCTTTCTGGTTGTAGACTTCATCTTCTTCAAAGGTAGCAAGATCTTCACGGTACAGTGAATAAGGAGACTTACGACCTTCAGGAATGACATTACCCTTGTAAAGTTTTAATCTTACAGTACCGGTAATAGTCTTCTGAGTTTCATCAATCATAGCCTGAAGAGCTATACGTTCCGGAGCGTACCAGAAACCGTTATAAATCATCTCTGCATACTTAGGTATCAGACTGTCTCTGAGATGCATTACCTCGCGGTCCATACATAATCCTTCGAGATCACGATGAGCAGTATGGATGATAGTTCCACCGGGTGTTTCATATACACCACGGGACTTCATACCGACAAATCTGTTTTCAACCATGTCTACACGGCCAATACCATGTTTTCCGCCAAGCTCATTGAGCTTCTCAATAAGAGCTGCAGGAGAGTATTTCACACCATTGATAGCAACAGGATCACCTTTTTCAAAATCAAGAGTGATTACTTCAGCCTCATCAGGAGCTTTCTCAATAGGAGTACAATATCTGTATGATTCGGGAGAAGGAGCATTCCAAGGATCTTCAAGTTCTGAACCTTCAAAGCTTACATGCAGCAGGTTGGCATCCATGGACCATGGTTTTTTGCGAGTAACAGGAATATCAATCCCATTTTCCTTAGCATATTCCATCAGATCAGTACGTGATTTCAGATCCCATTCACGCCATGGAGCAATAGTCTTGAGCCTTGGGTTCATGCCCATACCAGCAAGCTCGAAACGAACCTGATCATTACCTTTACCTGTAGCTCCATGAGCCAAAGCCTGAGCACCCTCGCTTTCAGCAATCTCAACCATTCTCTTGGCAATCAATGGACGTGCGATGGAAGTTCCAAGCAGGTAACGACCTTCGTAAATGGCACTGGCACGGAAACATGGAAAAATAAAATCACGGGCGAATTCTTCACGCAGATCTTCTACAAATGCTTTTGTAGCACCTGTACTAAGAGCCTTTTCTTCGATACCATCAAGTTCTTCCCCCTGACCTAAGTCAGCTGTAAGAGTGATTACTTCACAATCATACTCGTTTTTAATCCATTTTAGAATAATGGAAGTATCAAGCCCACCAGAATAAGCCAAAACTACTTTTTCAATTTTACTCATTTTATTAAACCTTCTAAATATATTATTCTATTGTATGCATATGGGGAACAGCCTGAACAGGACCAAGCACCTTGGAAACAGCTTCAAGGTCAACGTCAATTCCATTGACAGCCCACTCAAGGATAGCTTTCTGCATGTGAAGCCTGTTCTCCGCCTGATCAAAGATAATTGAGTTCGGACCATCCAGAACCTCAGCGGTAACTTCCTCTCCCCTGTGTGCAGGAAGACAATGCATAATCTTGCAGTCAGGATCAGCATTTTTAAGCAGTTCTTCATTTACCTGATATCCTGCAAAAGCTGCTTCTCGTTTCTTCTGTTCTTCTTCCTGTCCCATTGAAGCAAATACGTCCGTATTCACATAATGAGCGCCCTTCACAGCTTCAACTGGGTCGTAACTCATATTAATTTTTGCCCCCATAGAAAGGGCACGGGAAATAATATCACGATCAGGTTCATAGCCTTTGGGAAAAGCCATAGTCAGGTAGATGGGAAAATAGATCGCAGCATTGATCCAGGAATGTGCCATGTTGTTGCCGTCACCAATCCATGCAACCTGAACCTTGCTCAGATCAGGAGTTCTTTCGTAAATAGTGAGCATATCACTAAGAACCTGACATGGATGATAGCGGTCAGTCAGAGCATTGATAACCGGAACAGAAGCGTTTTGAGCCAGAGTACGAACTTTTTCCTGACCGAAAGTTCTTACCACCAATGCATCAGCATAGCGTGAAAGAACCTGAGCAGTATCCTCCAAAGGTTCACTTCTACCCAATTGGGACTCAGCAGGAGTCATAAAAATTGAATGTCCGCCAAGCTGCTCAATTGCCACATCAAAAGAAACTCTTGTTCTGGTAGATGCCTTTTCAAAAATCAGAATAACTGTCTTTCCTTCAAGAGAATTGTTTCTGATTTTTCCATCCTTAAGTTCTTTTGCTCTAAGCAGGAGCTGACCGAGCTCTGAACGTGGGACATCATTTATCTTCAAAAAATGTCTGATCATCGTAAAAACTCCAAATATATTCTTGCGGTGAGCATTAACTGCCAATAATAAACGGCAATTGAATATTATTGCTCATAAAACCCACCATTGTAAACCATATTATTATGGTAGAACTTCAACATACTGGACAAATTGAGAAAATTCTATGCAGTACATGGACGGTCTTGACGCAAAACCGTACTGCGAAAGAGCGGGCTGGCCTTTTTGCTAGTGCCAACCCAATGTTCGCTGTCGGAACAAAGGAGCAACGGAATCAACAGCAGTGTCGGTTAAAGAATACATCTCTTCCCCATGATCATATCCTGCAAGATGCAGCATAGCGTGAGCCAGCAGCCTTACAGTATGCTCTTCCGGAATTTGACCGTAGAGTCTGGTTTCACGGGCCAATGTATCCACAGACAAAACTATTTCTCCTAAAAAATTGTTCTCGTTAAGGTCAGGAGTCTCGGAGAATGGAAAGCTAAGCACGTTAGTAGGTCCTACGCATCCCAAAAATTCCTCATTGACCTCAGCAATGGCGGCATCATTAACGATTTTGAGGTCAAAGTCAAAGCCGATAAGGCCAAGCGTGTCAAGAAGCATATCTGACATCAACATAACTTCACGCTTTGCGAGCGGAAAATTTGCATCAGGTATGCACTCAAGGCTAAGGTTAACACTCATACCTATTTACCCCGACATTCATAAGAATCATAAGCTTTAACAATGCGTGCCACCAGAGGATGTCTGATTACATCAGTATCTTCAAATTTTATAAAATTTATACCTTTAATATTTTGAAGAATATTACAGGCTTCCACAAGACCTGAAGCATTTTTTCCGGGCAAATCTATCTGGGTAATATCTCCTGTAATAACAGCCTTAGAACCGAAACCAAGTCTCGTAATAAACATTTTCATCTGCTCAGGAGTGGTATTTTGAGCTTCATCGAGAATAACAAAAGCATTACTTAGTGTCCGGCCTCGCATAAATGCAAGAGGAGCTATCTCGATAATATTTTCTTCAATCATCTCAAGAACTTTATTAAAGTCCAGCATATCATAAAGAGCATCGTAAAGGGGGCGCATGTACGGATTAACCTTATCAACAAGGTCTCCGGGTAAAAAACCAAGTTTCTCACCGGCTTCAACAGCCGGACGGGTCAGAATAATTTTTTTAACTTCCTTACGCTGCAGTGCATACACAGCCATCGCCACTGCGAGATATGTTTTACCAGTCCCTGCCGGTCCAATAGCGAAGACCATATCGTTTTCACGAATAGCAGAAAAATATGCCCTTTGGGTCAGTGTACGCGGAGTAAGTGTTTTCTTTGGCGAAACAGCAAAAAGCTCATCACGAAAAATTTTGATAAGATCAGCACCGGGGTCACGGCAAAGAATTCTGTAAGCTGCTTCAACATCCTGCGGAAAAATTTCCTTGCCTGACTTAAGCAGTGAATAAAGTTGCGTAAAAGATTTTGCTACGGGATCGATCAACTCTTCATTCTCAGCTATAAGAAATAAAGAGTTCCCCTTACTCTCCACTCTTACGCCGGATTGACGTGAAATGAGCGTTAGATTTGAATTCTGGGGGCCAAAAAGTACGCTGGCCAGGCCCACATCATCAAACTCCAGCTTTACTTGTTTATTTTCTTTATCTGCCATCAATTTTTAAACCTGCTATTTTTTTGTGGGATAAATACGGCAGGAACCAATATTATGCAACTGGCTAATTGTGACAAACTTAAAAGTTTATTGAGAGAGGAGATCATTAACTGCGGCAATAATTGCTTTTGAATTGAAGGGCTTAGTAAATGTATATTTTACACCGAACATCTTGATCCAATCCAATGAATCATAATTTGCAGAAGAACTTCCCCCGGAAACAGCAATAATTTTTATATCAGGATTCTCTTTCATAAGCTCCCTGACCGTCTGAACGCCCTCTTTTTCAGGCATAAAGATATCTGTAATCACAAGATCAATTAAACTTCTGTCATAATCACGAACAGCTTTGGAACCATCATCAGCTTCAGAAACATGGTGGCCTTCTTTTTCCAGCATTGCCCGAAGCACCTGGCGTGATATGGGATCATCATCAACGACGAGAATCCGGGGCATAAACAAACTCCTTTATTACAAAACAATCAATTACAAGTGGATATAATTATCAGGGATCACTTCTGCAAATTTTAAAACTATTTAACTTCTAAAAAAAAAATTTTCAAGAGTTATACTGAAAAAGCTATTAGCGTCTTTTATTGCTACCTTGAAAAATCTCATATTCAAGCAGACGACATTCTATTTTGGCATTATAGAAAAAAGTTCTACTACTTGATTTAAGACCTATAAATTTAGCTAATTCCATATTTCCGGTAAAAACAAATCCTCTGTAGCCCTGACATTTATTTTTAAAGAAATCACCAATGGCAGTATATATTTTCTCAAGCTTTGTACGGCTGCCAAGTCTCTCGCCATATTCGGGATTCATAATCACGATGCCGCTACCCTTAGGTATTTCAGTATCACGAAAATCACAAACTTCAAACTGAATATGATGTTCAACACCAGCCGCACGTGCATTCTTTTTTGCCGCTTCAACAGCTTCAGGATCTAAATCAGTGGCAATAATCTTGCCATCAATAGAATCCCTTTCACGATCCTCAGCATCAATGCAGAGATTGTCCCAATACTCAGGATTATAACCGGGAATCTGCATAAAAGCATAGCTTTCACGCATCAATCCAGGCGCCCCATTCAAAGCGATAAGAGCCGCTTCAATTGCAAGAGTGCCGCTACCGCACATAGGAGAAATAAAATTACCGCGGCCATACCACTTTGCAGCACGAATAAGTGTAGCCGCAAGGGTCTCCTGCAATGGAGCTTTATGAGGCAGCTTACGATACCCGCGACGCGCAAGAGGAATCCCTGAAGTATCTAAATAAATAGTACACTCGTCATCACGCCAATGCAGAAAAACAATTATACCGGACATCTCAGGACCGGAAGAAGGTCTTCTGCCGCACTTATCACGAATACGATCAACAACAGCATCCTTAACCTTCACGTTAGCAAAACGGGAATCATTCACAGTTTCAGTGCGCACGGAAGAAGTAACTGTCAGATAGCCATCAGGTGCAATAATGCGCTCCCATTCCATACTTTTTACTTCGTCATACATTTGATCCGGTGTTTCTGCTTTAAAACGCTTAAGCTGGTACATGACACGATGCCCGCATCTAACCCAGAGATTAAGCCTCATACACTCATTAAGTGAAGCCTTGAGCTCAACTCCGGCGTGATACTCTTCACGCACAGAAAAACCCAACCGACCGATCTCTTCGGAAAGATAAGGACTGAATCCTTTAGGACAAGTAACCATAACAACACTTTTGCGTTCAAAATCAAGCATTTTAACCTCAACAGGCACTCATGTGCCCAATTCAAAAAAATCTATATAATTAAAAAATAATTTCACTAAATTGCAATGATACAAAAATAAAATCATACACGCATCATATTTAGAAAAAAAGGCCCTGCCCACTCACAGGCAGAGCCTTATAAACTCTCAGACACAAAACAACAAGTGTCTATTTTTTAAGGCCGAGCTTCATATTATCAAAAGCGGACAAAATACGCTCGTCTTTCTGCGGTGCAATCATATTTATAATATAAATGGTAATAAAGTTGGCAAAAAAGCCAGGGACAATTTCATACATTTGAGCTCCAAGTCCCATATTTTTCCATACAATGAGAACAACTGTCCCTACTACCATGCCGGTAAGAGCTGATACCCATGTGGTCTTTTTACTGAACAAAGAAAAAAGAACCACTGGACCGAAAGCTGCACCGAATCCACCCCATGCATACGCAACAAGGCCGAGAATAGTATTCCCAGGAGTAAGAGCCATGCTTGTAGCAATAATAGAAATAACCAGTACACATAAACGCCCGACCAAAATCAATTCTTTTTCGGAAGCGTCACGACGCAGAATTTTCTTATAAAAATCTTCAGTGAGAGCAGATGAAGAAACCAATAACTGAGAATCGATAGTGGACATAATTGCTGAAAGGATAGCTGCTAACAATACACCACCTACCCAGGGATTAAAAAGCTTTGCAATCATATAAATGAAAACTTTTTCCTGTTCACCGCCCTTCAGTCCATCAAACATTGGAATTGCGATCATTCCAACCAATACAGCTCCAATCAAAGAGATCACAACCCATGTAAGAGCAACCATTGTTGCCTTTGGAAGTTCATGTACGGAGCGAATTCCCATAAAACGAGTCAAAATATGAGGCTGTCCAAAATAACCAAGTCCCCAGGCCATAGTAGAAAAAACGGCCATTATGGAGAGGGCGTTGCCACTACCGTCATGAAATAAACTTGTCGCAATATGCTTTGCTGCCATCTCAGACTCTATTACAGAAATTCCTCCATTATCAATCACACCTAAAATAGGCACAAGTATAATGGCGAAAAACATAAGCCCGCCCTGAAAAAAATCTGTCCAGCAGACAGCCATGAACCCGCCTAAGAATGTATAGGAAACAATAACAACTGCGCCGGTTATTACTGCAAATGAATAATTTATATGAAACATGGACTCAAACAGCTTACCTGCTGCAACAAGCCCAGAGGATGAGTAAATTGTAAAAAAGATAAGAATAATTACGGCAGATCCGACACGCAGCAAACTGGTTGGATCGTTAAAACGCTTTTCAAAAAAAGATGAAATTGTAAGAGTGTCAGTATGCTGAGTATATACACGCAACCGTGCAGACACAAAGATCCAGTTAAGAGCTGTACCAATAAAAAGGCCTATGGCAATCCATGCTTCATTCATACCGCCTAGATAAACAGCTCCCGGAAGTCCCATGAGCAACCATCCGGACATGTCACTGGCCTGTGCGGAAAGAGCCGTAACCCATCCTCCCAGCCCACGTCCTCCGAGGATGTACCCCTCAATATCAGTTGTTCTTTTATAAAAATACCAGCCGACGGCAAGCAGAAAAACCAAGTAGACACCAAATGTAAGCAAAGTCTCTGTTTGAATCACAATAATTCCTTTTTAAACAAGTAAACGAAATCAAAACAACATATATCGTAAAAATGGGGCTCATATTTAACTACCTATAGTTTTTTAGACAAGATATTTTTTTTCAACGTTGATTATACGGAATAATATTAGATAGAATTTACTTTATTCAGATATTTTAAACAAAACCATTTTATTTTTTCCAAATGCTTCTTTACACTAACACCTTATATGCCGACTTTATGAAGTTCACATATACTTCAATGATGTAGTTCCAAATCCAAAAATATTTATAGTTTAACTAAAAATTGTCCCCAAGCTCCTTAATCATTCGCTATAAATTGAAGATTCACTTCAACTCTCCTGAAATAATTCCGTAAAGCATTCAGGAATCATTGCATTTGACTTCTGTACTGAATACATAAAACAAACAGGAGAATATGAGATGGATGAAAAACAAAAGGGATCGATAGGTCTTTACGGCGCAATAGCCATAGGCATCGGAGGTATGGTCGGAGGCGGAATTTTTGCTGTATTAGGACTTGCAGTATCCATGGCACATGGTGCAACTCCCATCGCCTTTGCTCTTGCCGGGGGCATTGCCATATTAACAGCATTTTCTTATGCAAAACTCTCGGTAGCATTTCCCAGTCAGGGTGGCACAGTTGTTTTTCTTGACCGGGCATTCGGGCATGACAGTATTGTCGGTGGACTAAATTTTATTTTATGGCTCAGCTATCTTGTTACTCTATCTCTTTATGCCACGGCATTCGAATCATATGCCAAAACATTTTTCCCAGTCAGTCTATACTCTGTATGGCTGCACCATGGCCTCATCAGCATAGCGATCATTATTCCAGTAATGATTAATCTACTTGGCGCTGAATTGATCAGTAAATCTGAAACGTTTATTGTCGTAGTCAAATTAGTATTACTCGGCATTGTGGTTGCTTCAGGTGCCGTATATATCCAGCCTGCACGGCTCGCAGTTTCAACATGGGCGCCAATGTCTGCGGTAATCCCTGCTGGAATGGTTATTTTTGTAGCCTATGAAGGGTTTGAATTAATATCCAATGCGGCTGAAGATGTCCGCAATCCCAGCGTCACCCTACCCCGGGCATATTACGCTTCAGTTGGCATTGTGGTTTTACTTTATATTTTAGTGGCAATCCTTACTGTAGGCGTGGTTCCTGAAAGTCTTATTGCATCATCAAAAGACTATGTTCTTGCTGAGGCTGCCCGCCCCGCACTCGGGCAGTTCGGCTTTTTTCTTGTTGGAATAGCTGCAATGCTAGCCACCATTTCAGCTATTAATGCAACCATTTATGGCAGTGCCAGACTGGGATTCATTTTGGCAAAAGACAAAGATTTACCACAGATAATGGAACGAAAAGTGTGGGATCAACCATTTGGGGTACTGGTAGTGGGTGCAATTACTTTATGCATGGCCAATACACTTAACATAGAATCAATAGCTGTAATAGCCAGCGCAGGTTTTCTGCTTATTTTCTCTGCCGTAAATCTTGCCGGCGCCAAACTGGCAAAAACAATCAATGCCAAAAGACTCCCAATGATAATAGGAGCTGTCGTATGTTTTGCCGTGTTATGTATTTTATTATGGAGGTCGGCATTCGATAACAGAGAAGCATGCATAGCCTTCTTCGTAGTTCTGATTTGTGCGTTCTTGTTCGAATTTGCAATGGCTAAATTCCGTTCAACTTCCAAAAGAGCTTGGCACTGTTTGCGGTAGGATTTTATAGGAATTGTACTTCCAACTCCGGCTAGAATTGTATGTAAAATATATTGAATAAAACATTTAATTAATACAGTAATATATATAGTGTTATTTAATATTTTATTTTTTAAAGAAGTTTTTCGTATGAATTATTTTAAGATCTTACTCATTTCATGCTTCATGTTGATCGCGGCCCAATCTTTTGCTTTTGCTGGTAGTGGTAAAACAATAATCCCTCACTGGGAAACAGAGTCTGAATACGGAGGTACCGCTACGGGAGATAACATATATATTTCTAATATTTCAGCTCATGACTTAATTGTAAAAGTAACTCTATATAATACGGATTCATCAATTCTTACATCAGGGCCTCTGTACAGAAACTTCAAGGAAAACAATACGGTAATAGCTGCAGGTGAAACGGCGAGCGTAAGTATAGTAACAAACATAGATACTATGGGGTATGGAACAATAGAATGGAACAACAAAGCTGGTGAAGATGATATTGTAGGGCTCATATCCACTATAAACTTTCAACCAACCAACTCAGGTAAGCCTTTCTAGTCACAATTAAAAGATAAAACCAATAAAAACACCCCCTCACTACAACCAGCTCTTGGTCGTTATAAGGGGGTGCTTTTATTACAGTTGGTGCGAAAGGAGAGACTCGAACTCTCACGGATTAACCGCTGGATCCTAAATCCAGTGCGTCTACCAATTCCGCCACTCTCGCAACCGTATTTTTAGGCTATAGCCTGAACATTGCTGTTTAATCAAGATTAATCAGGGCAATATCCCCGCCAGCCGTTGCGTTAATATAGGGACAGCCAGAGCTTGTCAACAAAAATCAACAATCTAACCTAAAATTTATATATTTTAACTACATTTCAGTGAGTGCAGCTAAAATCTGCTCAAGTTTTAATTCAAGATCTGCAAAGTCTTTAGCTAACAATCTAATTATTGGTTCTTTACCTTTTTCACCTGAATCACAAACAACATCGACCATTTCAGGCTCAGGATGCTCAGATATAGCTTTGCATGTCCCCCACTCAATACTTGCAGCTTCGCTGCCTTTAAGATCAGTAGACTCATCTTCACGATCAAACCAGGCTTCAACAAATCCGCATGATGCAATTGCTGACGTAATCTCAGCATTATTTCGCAAAGTTGCAGCACATCCAACTTCAGGATTATACTTACGTACACAAATCAAAGATTTAGCTAAATGCAGTGAGGCACCGAAATCAGGCCGTCCACAAACAATTACCTCACCTTTACGTGTTGAGGTAATCCTGCCGCTAAATGCCGATACTTCTTCGATATATGCTGCATACGGTAATGCAGCAGCTACGTTCATCCGCATTTCAGGAATAAGTTTATGCAAACCTTCCATACGACTCAGTCTAATCCCACATTCATAATGATCTGATAATAGCTTCTGCTTCATCTTCTCAATTAACATAGGCGCAAGATGGTTGGGAGGTCCACTTCCCTCTCCGATATCAAAACCTGCACGTAATGCAAGGTTCAAGTATTCCTGAGCCTTTCGCACAGCTGCATGCATATCATATCCTTTAGCAAGATTAGAAGCGATTGTAGCCGAAAGGGTACAGCCTGTGCCATGACTGTTTTTAGTCTTCACCCGCTGCTGCATCAATGGAATAGGTTGTTGTCCTTTAATTCCAAGCCAGTCAGTTGCGGCTACAGAATCAAAATGTCCTCCCTTGATAAGAACTGCTTTAGGCCCCATATCAAGCAAAATATCAATTACTTTAAATACGTCCTCGCGAGTTTTTATTTCAATCCCGGTAAATAACTCCGCTTCAGGAACATTCGGGGTTAGCAGATCAGCAAGAGAGAACAAGCTTTTCATAGCTTCAACAGCATCTTCTTTAAGCAATTTTGCACCGCTTGTAGCAACACAAACGGGATCAATTACCAATGGAAAATTCTTATCCTGTAATGCAGCAGCTACTGATCGAATAATAGATGCAGAAAAAAGCATTCCTGTTTTTGCTGCATGAACTTTAATGTCACTGCAAACAGTTTCAATCTGCAAAGCAACAAACTCCGATGAGACAGCTTCTATCCCAGTTACTCCGGTTGTATTCTGAGCAGTTAAAGCTGTTATAGCAGTTGCTCCATAACAACCAGCCATTGAGATAGCCTTTAAATCGGCCTGAATACCGGCTCCACCACCTGAATCTGAGCCTGCTATAGTTAAAACGCATGGAAGCGATTTCATCTAGCCTCCTTAGGCTTGATTATTGTTTTTTGTTAATATGATGCATTTTTACCTGCCCATTCATCTGCGGTCAACCGTGCAACTTCATACTCTATTTCGGGCCTCGATACATTATATACTCATAAAAAAGATTACATTCTGGACATATTAATTTCAGTGTGATTTATTAATAATCAGGATTCCTATTTTCGTCCTATTCTACATTAACTTTTTTAAAAGGACTCCCGTGATAGAATTTTCCGAAAAATGTGATTTAGAACCAGCATGCAATAAACTTTCAAAGCTTGTTTTTAAAGACCTCATTGAACTTGATGAACTGCAAAACATGCTTGACGTGAGCTATGCTGCGACCGGCATGCCATCAGGGATTATCGATGCAATAAACGGAGAAGTATATGCTGGTGCAGGCTGGCAGAGAATATGTGTTCAATTTCACAGGGCTAACCCTGATAGCAATCTAAACTGCATTGCAAGTGATACAGCCATCGTGAGCAAAATCAAAGATACCCCCTATTGCGGATACAAATGTGCTAATGGTCTCTGGGACGTCGGCGTACCTATTAAATGCATGGGTAAACATATAGCAACCTTATTCTTAGGTCAGTTTTTTTACGATGAAGAAATTCCTGATAAAGATTATTTCATTAAACAGGCCAAACGTTTTGGATATGATACAGAAGACTACCTTTCCGCCTTGGATGAAGTACCCCGCTTTAAAAAAAGCGTGTAGACGAAATTCTTAAATATAATATTGCATTAGCTGCCTTTCTATCAAATCTTGCAACAAAAAATCTGGAAAGACAATTTGAGATTGAACAGAGAAAAAATGCTGAAAGCGAACTCCGGAGCCTTCGTAATTATCTGGCAAACATAATAGACTCAATGCCTTCAACTCTTATAGGAGTAGACCCGGAAGGAATCATTACACAATGGAACAAAAGGGCTGAAGATTTAACAGGCTTAACCGCTGAGCAGGCCTTAGGAACTCCTTTGGTACAGGCGATGCCCGGACTGGATAAAGAAATCGATCATATCAAACAGGCTATAAGCAGCTGCAAAAAACAAACTTACGGCACAGTTTCAAATGTTGATGAATCAACTCAAATATATGAAGATATTACAATCTATCCACTGATATCTGACAAAGCTCGAGGGGCTGTCATCCGTATTGATGATGTTACTGAAAGAGTCAATATGGAACGTATGATGCTTCAATCAGAAAAGATGTTATCAATTGGTGGACTTGCTGCCGGCATGGCCCATGAAATAAACAATCCTCTTGCCGGAATACTGGGTCATGCTATTAACATAAAAAAAAGAATTTATTCAGATATTCCGAGCAATATTTCTGTTGCACAAACATGCAATGCCAGTTTGCAGGATGTACGAGAATATCTGGATAAACGTGAAATTCCACGTATGCTTGATGGCATCACAGATGCGGGAGAAAGAGCTGCAAACATCGTAAGTAATATGCTCAGTTTTGCCCGTAAAAGCGACAATAACTTTACTCCACAAAATCTCGGAACATTGATTGATAAAACCCTTGAACTAGCTATCAATGATTATAACTTAAAAAAAAGTTATGATTTCAGACGAATCAAAATAATACGTGAATATGCCCTACAGACTCCTTTAGTCCGCTGTTCAGGAAATGAAATCCAACAGGTTCTATTAAACCTTTTCAAAAATGGTGCAGAAGCCATGGCTGAAAAAAACTATGTTGATTCTACTCCTCATTTTATTTGTAGAGTTTATGTAGATAACAGCATGGCTGTAATAGAAATTGAAGATAATGGAGGTGGTATGACTGATATTATACGTAACAGAATTTTTGAACCTTTTTATACGACGAAAGAAATAGGACAAGGTACAGGACTGGGACTTTCAGTCTCGTATTTTATTATTGCCAATCAGCATAACGGAACAATGGCTGTTGAATCAAATCCCGGACACTGGACCAGATTCACCATAAAAATCCCCTTAAAACAGCCCATATAGTTTCTTGCCAGCTTCTGGCTTCATCTATATGCTCCGCCCCATGACAAAGAGCATCATTGCCAACCAAGGCAAACAACCACGCTTCCTTCCCATGACACGGCAGGAAATGGATATACTGGGGTGGGATCGTCCTGACATAATTCTAGTTTCCGGCGACAGTTATATAGATCATCCAAGTTTCGGAATACCTCTTTTAGGTAGGGTACTCACAGCACATGGTTTTAAAGTTGCGCTAGTTTGCCAACCGGACTGGACTGACAGTAAAGCCATTGAAGAGCTAGGTCGCCCTCGCCTTTACGCCGGAGTTTCCGCCGGAGCACTTGACTCTATGGTTGCTCACTACACATCATTTCGCAAGAAAAGAAGTGACGATGCTTATACTCCCGGAGGAAAAGCAGGAGCCCGTCCAAACCGTGCAGTTATTATCTACACCAACCTGATCAAAAAAGCCTTTAAAGGCCTTCCTGTCATTATTGGTGGGATAGAAGCATCTTTACGCCGTATCTCACACTACGACTTCTGGACTGAGAAAGTGCGAAAACCTGTTCTCATGGATAGTAAAGCAGATCTGCTGATTTACGGCATGGGCGAAAGAGCCATGCTTGAAGCAGCTATCAGGCTGTCAAAAACTGAAGAACCATGCTCTGCAACACTGAAAGGTATAAATGGTACAGCCTTCATGGGCTACCCTGAAGATATTCCCGAGACAGCTGAAAAAGTTGAGCTTCCCGCACATAAAGATATTATGTCTGACCCAAGTCAGCTTATGAAAGCGACTCTGACTTTGGAAGAACAGGTTCACCATGGTACTTCATGGGCGATTCAGCCGGTTGATAATCGCCACGTAGTGATCACCCCACCATCAGAATACCTTTCCACAAAAGAATTGGACTGGCTATATACACTCCCTTTTGCCCGCTTGCCTCACCCTGTTTATAAAAATAAAGGGCGCATCCCTGCTGCAGACATGATCGAGTTCAGTGTAACCTCACACAGAGGTTGTGGTGGAGGATGCTCTTTCTGCTCCATTGCTATGCATCAGGGCAGACACATACGGTCACGCAGTAAAAAATCAATTCTTGGCGAACTGGAAAACATGAAAAAACATCCTGATTTTAGAGGATCAGTTTCTGATATTGGAGGTCCCAGTGCCAACATGTGGGAAGCTAACTGCGCTTTAAATAGAGAAAAATGTAAGCGAAAAAGCTGTCTTGTGCCTAAGGTTTGCCCAAATTTCAAATACAACCAGAAAGCTAACCTTAATCTGTTACGTCAGGCCCAGAAGATGGATGGGATCAAACATGTACGGGTTGCCAGTGGAGTCCGCTATGATCTGGGACAAACAGACCGCACAAGTCTAAAAGAAATTTTTAAAGAATTTGTTGGAGGACAGCTTAAAGTTGCACCAGAACATATTGCCCCGAGGGTTCTGGAACATATGCGAAAACCGAACCTCCCTATATTTGAAAGCTTTCTGGAGATGTTCAAATCTGAATCCAGCAAAGCAGGTAAAGAACAATATGTTATCCCATATCTTATGAGTGCTTTTCCAGGTTGTACGGATGATGATATGCGCATGCTTAGCTCATGGCTTTCTGCACGTGGCTGGAAACCACGTCAGGTGCAATGTTTCATTCCCACCCCCGGCACAGTTGCAACCGCTATGTTCTATGCTGAAACAGATCCGTCCGGTAACCGAATATATGTTGCTAAAACAGACGCACAACGATTGAAACAACACCGCATACTAATACCTGATCCAGGCAAAGATCCTCGTGCTGGAGGCAGATCAGGCAGCAAATCTCCTCGAGGAAAAAAAACATATAAAAGCGCTGTTCACAACGATGCACAGTTTAAAGAAAAAAGTGGAGCAAAAAGCTCTCATGATGAAAAGAAACCCTATTCTAAAAAAGGGAAAAAAAGCTTCACAAATAGGAAAAAAATAAAGTAATTACTATAGGGAATGAATGTAAATTGTGCATAACTACGTTATGACGAAAAAATAACAACTGGTAAATTCCACATAAAACCGCTCACGACTAAATTTGAACCTCTAAATCCGGATACAATAAATGAGTTCAGATTATTTTGCTAATTTGTGTATATTCCACATCATGGATGGCCTTAGAGATGGACTTTCCCACTTTTCAAAAGCGAGTCGTGTAGCACTAATATATGCTGTAAACCCAGATGATCCTATACGTATATATGATCCGCAAGATTTGTTACGTGAACACGATCCCAAAATAAAAGAATACTACCTCGACTCAGATGACTGGCGTGCCGGAGACAATCATGATGACACAACCCGCTTAATCGAAGTAATCCGGACCAAAGATTTGGCACTGGCAGGACTGATCACCTGCAGTGCTCGATCAAGTAGTATTTTTTACCAGTGCTGGTTCACAGAACAACACCCGGATATGTGTTCTATCGGCCCCACAGAAAGCTGGATGGAGTATGCCGCACTCCTCCTCTCTCAAGATTTTGCCACACAAAATATTTTGCGCATTGACAGCTCTGGACATCTTTTGCGTGAATATTCAACTCACGCCGTTCGCGATTATATAGTGGATCAACGTAATCGCATCATGGGATGGGATACGCAGCTGAGAATTTACCCTATTCTTGATTCAGTTCTTGGGATTTCCAAGACAAGAGAAGAAGGAGCATGGGCACGAGGAGATTTAATTTTTATTGAGCCTTCAGAACTTGACAAAATCAAATACATGGCAAAATTTCCTGAAAAAGAACGCCCTTACCTTAAAAATCACAAACACGTGCGTAAACTGCTCCAGTCAGTAGAAAGTTCGGGGCGCAAACTAGTTTCAGACGGAAAAGTCGTTGTGGGGATTGCCGTGGTATCTCCAACAAGCAACTCTATCTCAGCTCATTTTAAAGGTGACCGAGGACTGATATACCTTGGATGTACTCCGGTTTGCAGCTTTGCAGATGCTAAATTCTCATCAACTAACTATAAACCGAACATGGTCCAACTTGAAGAATATCTGCTTGAAATAGATCTTAGCGCAGAAGTACGTCACAATCTTTTTCAATTAGTAGTTCAAATGATAACCAGCGCCAACAACCGCAGCCATGGATCTACACTAGTTCTTGATTTTAATGATACTCCTGTTGAAATAGCCGGTCAGGCTTTAGAAAAACCTCTTGATCTAAGAGAACCTGAAATGCGAGGACTTGCCCGCTCCTTAACTAAGCTGGATGGTGCAGTACATATATGTAAAGATCTTAAACTGTATGGATTTGCATGCCTACTTGATGGTAAAGCTGTAGCAGGAGAAAATAGAGCCCGAGGTGCAAGATTTAATTCAGCTTTACGCTTTACATCTGAACATCCCAACCTGATAGTAGTTGTTGTTTCCTCTGACAAACCTGTTTCCATAATTCAGCGGGGAGTAGAACTTACAGCTTTATGTGAGTGGAAACAACTTTTTGCATGTGTAACAACACCCCCAACTCTTACAAAATGGATTGATGTCTAATTTTTTAATTATATTAAAGTATTACACAATTAATTTTAACTTATATTTCCGGCAGACATTCATTATATCATTAGTAAGCTAAAAAAGTTAATTTTAAATAGTTTCTGAAGCACTTGAAAAAGACCTTTCAACTCTCCATAAAACAGGTTTGATAAAAAAATGCTGAATCAGACTGGTTTCACATGCCCTAAAACACATAACTGAATAGTTTTGAACGAAAATTGATCATTTAGAATTGTTCTTCAAACTAAACTCCGGTCAACAATTAATGCCAACCGGAGTTTAGTTATTTACAGTTCTTCTAAAACCTTTGTTAATGGATGATCATCAACCTTGTGTACCTGTAATACGTCGTAAAGTTTTTCAAGCTGGAGTAATATTTGCTCAAGCTTACTGTTATCAGCAACAGTTAAAATCATCCTGCTTTCCCCTCCATCACCTACAGGGCCGCATATAATACCCTCAAGATTAAAATTCCTTCTTGAAAAAAGTCCTGTTATCTGACTCATTACCCCGGCATGGTTACGAACTAAAAGTTCAATTACATAGTTATGCATCTTAATCTCCAATCATTTCACGATTTGCACATTCAGGTGGAACCATAGGAAAAACCTTATTCTCTAAGCCAATAGGTATATTGATAACGCACGGACCATCCTGTCCTAAAATTTTGCGTAAAAAAAGTTCCGGATTATCCTGATCATCAAGGTCAAAAGCAGGTATTCCAAATCCTTTAGCAATAGAAGCAAAATCAGGATTGCTTTCAAATGATGAGGCAAAAAAGCGTTCTTCAAAAAACAATTCCTGCTGCTGCCGCACCAAACCTAAACGATGATTATTCATGATCAAGACTTTAACATTCAAATGTTGCTCAGCAAGTGTTGCAAGTTCTTGAATATTCATTAAGAATGATCCATCTCCGCTTACACAGACAACCTTTTTATCAGGTTTAGCAAAAGCAGCCCCTATTGCATTTGGCAACCCAAACCCCATTGTTCCAAGACCACCTGAGGTTAGCAGAGTCCGGGGTTTTCTAAATGGATATTTCTGAGCAACCCACATCTGGTGCTGCCCAACATCCGTGGTGATGATTGCATCATCGGGCAAAGATTCTCCCATTATTCTGATTAAGTTTGCAGGATGAAAGGTTTCATTACTGTCTGGAATAATTTCAGGATATTTCATTCGTAATGATGCAATTCGCGCACTCCATGAAATTCTTATTGAAGACTCTACGTTGGCTGCGAGCTCACTCAAGGCATGTCCTACGTCACCTACAACAGAAAGATTGGATGATTTTATTTTACCAATTTCAGAGCGGTCTATATCAATATGCAGGATATCAGCATGCTTACAAAATTCACAAGCTTTCCCTACAGCACGATCATCAAAGCGCACACCAAGAGCAATAATGAGGTCCGCCTCCTCCATTATCATATTCGTTGAACGAGCCCCATGCATACCGAGCATACCAAGATAATTAGAATCTCCGTCAGGATACGCACCAAGCCCCATAAGTGTGCTAACGACAGGAATTGAATTTTTATGTGCAAGTTTAAGCAAATCATCTGAACAGTCAGCAGCAACAACTCCGCCACCAGCATATATTATAGGCCGTCTTGATGAGTTTATCATCTCAAGAGCTTGCTTCAAGTCATTATCATCACACGTGTGGACAGCGTCTTTCAATCCATGTTCAGGCCAGCTTGTGATTTCGACAATCTCCTTCTGGACATCTTTAGGAATGTCAACAACAACCGGCCCCGGCCGACCAGATTCAGCAAGCCTGAATGCTTCCGGAATAATTTCCAATAAATCGGCAGCTGACTGCACCAGAAAATTGTGTTTGGTGATTGGAATTGTCAAACCATAGGTATCAACCTCTTGAAAAGCATCCGTCCCGATTAAAGAACTGGATACCTGCCCTGTTATGGCAACAACGGGAATTGAATCAAGTCGCGCATCAGCAATAGCCGTCAGCAAATTGGTGACTCCCGGACCGGAAGTCCCCATGCACACAGCAGCCTTTCCTGTTGTTCTAGCCATTCCTTGAGCCATAAATCCGGCCCCCTGCTCATGACGGGCAAGAATGTGCTTAATTGAGCTGTCCCTCAATGCGTCATAAATTATCAGATTAGAACCGCCGGGAATACCGCATATGATTTCAATACCCTGCCGCTCCAAAAGATTGATCAGTAATTTTGCACCGCTTAATTTCATTTCCGCACCCTCATATTTCCTGATGAAAATAAAAAACCCCCGCCGGCAAGCCGGCGGGGGTTACAACAACACTTTTATGTAAACTGATGCTTACAACCTTCCCTCCGGCTTATTAATGCCTCTCACGACGACCACAGAAATCACCACCATCACCACAGAGGCGATGGGTGCAACAACTGCATTCATATGAGATAGGGTAGATAGTATCATTTTGTTTACTCTTAAAATTTTCCTAATCTGTTTAGGTTTCGTTAGAAATAGTCCAGCATAAATTAATTAGCAAGCACTTTTTAAAAAACATTAAGACTCAAGTTTATACAATCCCAGCCACCCGGTTTTATATCCAATAAAATTAAAAGACCCTTTGAAAACTGCTGCACAAAGCAGATTAAAACTTAACATAGGAAAATCATTTTTTTTGAGCAGTAGATTACGGTCATTTTTAATCCGTAATGGACTTTTACGAAAACGGATATCTTTCAATTTTAATCGATAGTTAGATGTAAATCCTACCTGCTCACCACTACCACTATAAAAATTCTTTATTCCCTGTGGATAGTATGGTTTCTGATGATCTAGATCCAGCCAGAAATGAGGATGCAGCATTGGTGTTGCAATGAGCAGTAAGCCTCCCGGTTTAAGATATTTTAAATAACCATCGATAAAATCGATTAAGTCTTCAAAGCAAAAATGCTCAATAATGTGTGATAAAATTAAAAAATCAAACTTTTCATTACTATAATTTGCTGAAAAAGATTCAAGGGTTACAACATCCAGCCCTCTTTTACAGCACTCCTGAACCTGAAATTCATTCTTCTCAACACCGAGAATATTATTGAATCCGTGCGAAATTAAAAAATCAGTTTTGGTGCCCCGTCCGCAACCGACCTCAATAATTCGCATATTTCGGTCAAGAGGACTCAAAATTTTTTCCCATTGCAGCATTTCATGCTGTGAAAAACATTTTGTTATTTTACGCATCATTTTTCGCAACTCAGGGCTAGCTGTTAGCATCAGTTACTCCTGCAAGCGAGGCTAGATAACGAGCCGCATTCTCAGCTCCGTTAAGATTAACAGATGAAACTTCAGGTTTTGTCTGTATACATTTTAATAATGACTCACGCAGACAGTCAGCAGTTATGTTGTCTTCAGAGAAAACATCAACAATTGCAGATGACTTGCTGGCAAGTAATGCTGCATGTTCTTCCTGTTCACCATCTTTCATTCCCCGCAAAAGAACCACTGCGGGAGTTCCGGAAGCCATCACATCGGTGAGACTGTTGTAACCACCATAAATTACGGCAGAACGAGAACCATGCAGGTCACAAAGAAACTCAGGACCAACCTGTGAAAAACATACATTGGGCAAAAATTCAAAAAATTTTATAGCTTCATACGCAGTTGCCTCACGCAAATTCATATAAATCTTCCACAGTCCGTATGAATGATCAATTTGACTTATAGCCTCAGCAAGTTTTTCAAGGAATAGGAAAGTACCCTCTCCTGACCATGGAACAGATACAACTCCTGCAAGATTTTTGCTCTCTGCTCCGTCATCGATACTGAGTTGTCCCAATTCGGAAAATCTTGAAACATAGCCAGTCTCGATAGGATCAATCCCGTAACAGCTTTTAACCCGTTTAATTTCATTAATGCCAGTAATCTTTGAATCGCCATACCAAAATATTTTGCTATATCCCTTTTTAAAAAAATCTGCAGAAAATTCCGACCAGACTTTATCAACATCTCCCACAACAGCACGAATACCTAAAACTCGCACAGTTTCATGAGAGACACTATGGCAAGCAATAAGCTCTTTATGCTTCCCTTGAGGGGTGTGATCAGCCAGAAAAACCTTTGGCCGATATGTTTTGAATATATGACGAATATTTTGTGCTCTGAGTTCACCAAGAGTCTTATCATCAATCTGGGATGGACCTTCGGCACCAGAAGATTTTCCGGCTAAAATTTTTGTTTTATATGATGGAAGTTTTATCCAGTCCAGATCTCCATCACCAATAAGTTCAGCAACGGCACTACATCCGGTAATTAATAGCACTGACATTTTAGGAAATAATCTGCGAACAGCAAGGCCGATGGCAACACTTCTACTTACATGCCCTAATCCTCTTCCGTCATGGGCATAAATTATCAAATCAATTATAAACGACATCGATAAACCTTATAATATTTATTAATATAATTATTTCAGTATAGTATATAAATTATTTTCAAAGAATAAAAGTTTAGGAAAGGGATTGCTTCTACGGGAAAAAAATAATAGGAATTACCACAAATACGATAAGTTTTTTTTAAAGATTTACAGAAGTATTCCTTTTCGCTAGATATTCCAACGGCCCTAGTGATGCAAGACAAATATACAAATTAATGCGGTTAAATTAAATCTGAAAATCGGTACAATAAATGGATAATACCTTTAATATTTTGATGTATTCTCATGACACGTACGGTCTTGGGCATATTAGACGCACTATGGCTATAGCTTCACAGTTGAAGTGCAAAGGTGTAAATATCCTGATCCTAACAGGCTCACCAATTGTCGGCCGTTTCGAATTCCCTGAGCAGATAGACTTTGTACGAATTCCCGGCATGATTAAACAGTCAAATGATAATTATATACCTCATTCGATAAAAATAGACCCTATTCATGCGATGTCTATCCGCCAGTCAATTATTGATGCAACAGCAAAAAGCTTTCAGCCAGATCTTTTCATTGTCGATAAAGCCCCTCGCGGACTTAAACACGAGATCATGCCCACTCTTGAGTGGATGAAAGAGAATGGAAAAACACGTACGATCCTAGGATTACGTGACATAATGGATGATGCTGACAGCACTATTAAAGATTGGACAGATAAAGGTATTTATGACGTATTAGATGATCTATACTCTGAAATATGGGTTTATGGTCATAAAGAATATTATGACCCTGTAAAAGAATATAAAATTCCAGAATCCATTAGCCAGAAAATGATTTTCACCGGATATATTCCCCGTAAAGTTCACTCCCGCTCATGCCCTGAAAAACGTAAGAACGGCAAAAAACTGGTTGTAATAACAGCTGGTGGAGGCGGTGACGGCTACCCTATGATGGATGCATACCTTAAAGCCCTTGAAAAATACGGGCCGCAAAATTTCCGCACAATCATGGTTACGGGGCCTTTTATGTCAAAAGAGCAAAGACTTGATCTTTCGGAACGGGCAAAAAAACTTTCTGTAACTTTCTACCATTTTTATAGAAGAATGGAAAAACTGTTCAGTAACGCTGATTTAGTTGTCTGCATGGGCGGCTATAATACATTCTGTGAGATTTTATCTCACAAACAGGTTGCACTCATTGTACCACGCGAAACTCCGCGTTTAGAACAGACTATACGCGCACAGGTTCTCGCAGAACAGAATCTTGCAGACTATATTCCATGGCACAAGCTTGGACCTGACACAATAATGGAAAAAGTTGATCATCTTCTTAACAACTCCCATAAGATTCGTGATGCGATTAATAACTTTAACTTCACCGGCCTTGACGTAATGCATCAGCGTGTGGGCTATTTCAAAGAAAATTGCAAATGAACAAAAAAACACAACCTGTCCTTGCGATGATTCTCAAGGGTTACCCACGTATATCTGAAACTTTTATTTCAAATGAAATCAGACTGCTCGAACAGCGTGGAGTGAAAATTCATATTATTTCAATGCGCAAGCCCAGAGAGAATTTCACACACAAATCCATTTCTGAAATCAAAGCTGAAGTTTCTTATCTTCCATCAACTCTGGAAGGATGTCTTGAGGAACTCTTTGGATCTGCAGACATGGATGCTGGTCTTAAAGATAAACGATACGGCATAGACTCTGCGTTTACTTCCAGAATTGATAACATATGGAAAGTATACAAAGACTCTGGAAGCGAGGCATCTTTTAAGCATATGCTGCAAGCTGAATTTATTGTAGAAAAGATATTGCCCGGATCTGATATCTTTCATTTCCATGCGCACTTTGCCCACTCTCCATGTTCTGTAGCCAGAGATGCAAGCCGCCTTTCAGGATTGCCCTTCAGCTTCACAGCCCATGCAAAGGATATATACACCCAGAAGCCTGAAAAAATCACAGCTAAGATTTCAGAGGCTAAATTTGCTGTAACCTGCACTGGTTACAACTGCGATTACCTTCAGTCTATTGCACCGGAAGGAAAACCTATTCACAAAGTGTATCATGGCATTGATCTGAAACTTTTCAGTTCTGATAAGAAATACACTTCTTCTGCTCCTTACGAAATTTTCACAGTAGCCCGCTTTACAGCAAAAAAAGGACTTCCCACAGTTTTCAAGGCATTGAAAAAACTTGACGAAAAAGGAATAGATTTTTCATACAAAATTGTTGGTGATGGTGATGAGCGGGAAGAAACACTTGCCCTTATTGATAAACTTGGACTCTCTGAAAAATGCACATGGTTAGGGGCTAAACCGCATGAAGAAGTGCTTGATCTTTATCGTAAAGCAGATCTTTTCACTCTGGGCTGTGAAATTGCCGAAAACGGTGACCGTGACGGAATACCCAATGTTCTTGCTGAAAGTATGGCTATGTCCGTCCCTGTAGTTACTACAACAGTTTCAGGTATTCCTGAATTGGTAGAAAGTGGCAGAACCGGACTTCTTGTTGAACCAGGTGATCATGAAGCAATGGCTGATGCCATGGAAAGAATTCTAACAGATCAAGAGCTTCGCAAGTCAGTCATCCCTGCAGCAAAAGAACGAGTCCATGAAATTTTTGATAACCGCTACTGGATCAACAAACTGGCTGATGTATATGAAATATACGGTATAAAAGCCGGGAGCTAGCAACACGTTCAGCATCACTTTCAGCCACTTGCATAAGAAGGCAAGAAGGACATAGCATCAATGCGGATTGCTTTTTTTGCCCCGCCCAAACCGATTAACCACAAAGTTCCTTCCGGGGATCTCATGATCGGAAAAAGTTTACACGATTTTCTGTGTAATCAGGGGCATGAAGTTGAAATTGCCAGTCATATGCGCATGCGCAACATTATGAGTAAACCTCATAAATGGCCTGCTCTTTTATATGAATACAAAAAAACGCTGAATAGAGTTGAAGATTTCAATCCTGATATCTGGCTTACGTACCACAGCTATTACAAATCTCCAGACCTTTTCGGACCTAGAATCGCCAGAGTACTTGAAATTCCGTATGCAATATACCAAGGTGTATTCGCCACAAAATACAGAAGAAACTACAAGACATGGCTCGGCTACATGTCTAACAAAAGTGCTCTTATCCATGCGGATCATGTATTCGCCAATAAGGCAATTGACTTTACAAATCTAGCACGCATAGTGTTGCCTGAAAAACTTTCCAGAACCTATCCCGGAATTGATCCTGATCAATTTAAATTCTGCATGAAAGGCAGAAATGATATTCGGAAAATGCTTAAATTAAATGGCACTACGACAATCATGAGCACCGCAATGCTGCGCAATGATGTTAAAGCAGACAGCATAACGGACCTGATAAAAGCATTTGCCTCAGTCACCAAAACTAATCCGGATACAAAACTGATTATTGCCGGTGACGGTGAAGCTAGAGACAGGCTTGAATCTCTTGCTTACAAAAAAGCAGGTAATAAAATAATTTTTCTTGGACAAATACCGCGCAACGAATTGTATAAATATTACAGCGCCGCGGATCTATTTTCCTTTCCCGGAATTAATGAATCACTTGGAATGGTTTATCTCGAAGCGCAATGCTGCGGGCTGCCTATAGTTGCATATTCAACCTGTGGCCCATCTGAAGCCGTTGCCCAAGGTGAAACAGGACTGCTTTCGCCTCAAGGAAATATCTCTAACCTGACTGACAATATTCTAAAACTTATTTGTAATAAATCACAACGTAAACAAATGAGCATCGCAGCACCAAAACGAATTGAAAAATATTTTAATATGAAAAAGAACCTGATGGGAGTTGAATCTAGATTAATCCAATTAACAAGCCGGAGGTAAATATGAAATCAGTACATATAGCATTAATCAGACATTCAGTTACCGAATGGAATGCAGTAAATAGAATTCAAGGCCATTTTGATTCCCCGTTAACAGATCATGGCCGCCAACTGGCTGCAAGCTGGATAGAAACAATCAAACCAGAATCATTCGATGCAGTGATTACCAGCGATCTTGGAAGAGCAATTGAAACAGCTGAAATAATTACAGAAGGACTCAACCTTCCAACATTAAGACTAAAAGATCTGCGCGAGCAGGACTGGGGAAAATGGTCCGGTTTGACACTTGAAGAACTTAATGAAAAATTTCCAGGCATGTTGGATGAAGAGATTTCTAAAGGATGGGATTTCTGCCCCCCAAATGGTGAAAACAGAAGAATAACATCTGCCAGAGGAATTGATGCACTTATTCATGGAGCTGGCAAAGTGGCAGAAATGGTAGACAAGAAACATCCAAAAGTACTTGCTGTAGCCCACGAAGGCGTTTTAAAAACAGTGATTTATAAACTTGCCGGTCATGATTTTATGGATGACAAACCAAAGCTTGTTAAACGCAGACGTTTGCACTGGTTAAAATATGATGGAAACCTTTCTATTGAAAGATTGAATGATATCTTATGAAAATTATACATTATTGCCAACATGTCCTTGGAATGGGACATTTTTTTCGCAGTCTCGAAATCGCTCGCGCTCTGGACAAAGAAGAGGTTCTTTTTGTTGCAGGTGGGAGTAAACCTGATCAGGATCTACCATTAAACATAAAATATATTCAACTGCCTGGACTGTGCATGGATGAAAAATTCGGTGGTTTAATGACTACCGATCCAAGCCTTGACCTTGAAGAAGTTAAAAAAAATCGTGCAACATCTCTTTTGAATATTTTTAGACAGGAAAAGCCTGATATATTTCTTATTGAACTATTTCCATTCGGACGAAAGGCTTTCCGCTTTGAGCTTTTACCAGTTCTTGATGCCATAAAAGACGGTCAACTTGGCAACATAAAAGTAATCTGTTCACTACGTGATATATTGGTGGAAAGAGATGATGGAGGAAAACACGAAAAACGCGTAGTTAAATATCTTAATAAATATTTTAACCTGCTGCTCATACATTCTGACCCCCAAATTGCAAGTCTTGATGAAACATTCCAACTTCTGAATCAAATTACTATTCCATATTCATACACAGGTTTTACTGCCCGCAAGCCAGATAAAGGTGTTCGTGAATCCATCAGGAAAAGTTTAGGCATTGCTGTAAACGAAAAATTACTCATCGCAAGCGCTGGAGGCGGCAAAGTAGGGAAACCTCTTATGGAGGCTGTGTTTAAATCATTTTCATGCAATTCTCCTGAAAAGACAAAATTGCTTATGCTGACCGGGCCTTTTTACGATCAAGAAAATTTTAATATCCTTTATAACTCCTCAAAAAATTTTAAAAATATCACTGTAAAAAAATTTGCATCTGATTTTACGAACCTGCTGACCGCTGCCGACGCTATGATTTCTATGGCCGGATATAACACTTGTATGGATATTCTAACCTCTGGTATCCCTACGGCAGTTTTACCTTTTGCTCATAACCATGAACAGCGTATGCGTGCTGAAAAATTGGCTAAACATATTCCGCTTAGAGTTTTAGAGACTAAAGATCTAGTTGCGTCCAGTATGGATAATGTTATAAACGCCCTGTTGATGAGTTGCCGCACATCGCAATGTCATGCGATAGATTTGGATGGAGCAAATACATCTGCTGATATCATAAGAGAATATGGAAAAAATTAATGTCATATAGGCCTGTTGCGTCAATCTGGAAGAATAATATTTCAACACTGATCAATTCATTTGATTTCTGGTGGAATCATCTTGAAAAAATCATACCTGAAGAAGGATGTGATGTTTTTTTTAGAGCTGACGATATAGGATATTCAGGATATCAGTTTTCTGAAATGATCCGTGTATTTAAAAAACACGAAGTCCCATTATCCCTTGCGGTTGTTCCTGCATGGGCAAATGAATCTCGTGTCGCCAGTCTTTTAGATACCTTGAAGCCGGAACTTAATTTATGGTGTCTGCATCAGCATGGCTACCGCCACATTAACTGTGAAAAAGAAGGAAAAAAATTCGAATTCGGCCCATCTCGCGATAAAAATAAAGTCAAAGCAGAATTAAAGAAAGGCCAGCAAAAACTAAGCACTCTTCTTGGCGAAAATTTTTGTCCTTTTTTTACTCCTCCATGGAATCGCTGCACAAGTGATACAATGAACAGTCTCTCTGATCTTGGATTTGTTGCCATTTCGCGAAGCATCAATGTTTCGCCCTGCCCGCTTGATAACCTTCCTGACCTTCCCATAAATATTGACTTACATACTGTAAAAGAGAAAAATCCTAAATCAGGTATTCAAATATTACAGTCTCAGATAGAAAAAGCTGTTCAAACCGATTACGCAGGATTTATGCTTCACCATCAGCGTATGAACAAGACATCCTTTCTTTTTCTTGATTATCTATTGAGCAAAATTAAAGATACACCTTCTTTTCAAATCAAAGATATCAGAGACATGCTTCCATAACCAACTCACCCTATTCTTCATTAGTCTTCTGTGTACGAGTGTTTCACTAACATAGTATGAAATTTCATAGAAAATTTATTGCAATGGATATTTGACTCCACTTCATATTGCTAAATAAATAATCATACAAAAGTACGCCTATTTGACTAATTTTTTCTTTGCAATTCACAATATTTCAGTTATTTATTGAGTATAAAAGTTTAATCTTCTATGCATTGGAATCTAATATATGATTAGATAATTTACTTAACTGAGGTATGTCATAAATTTGCAGGATTTAGCAAAAAATTGAATACTACTTAATAAATAATTTAAGATCCTTTGGTTACACAGGTGCATCCTGCCTAATAATATATGGACAAAATATGGCACAAAAAAGAATACCTTTCCAAAACTCGGATTCACCATCAGATATTGCGGCTTTGGTGGTTCTTCCGTTTAAGAAATCTTTTGAGATCAGTTTAAAAAGCTTAAAATCACGTTTTTTACGTAATATGGTTACGGTGACCAGCCTGATTTTAGCAGTATCCTTTCTGGCCTATGTGCTTATCGGTTCGGACATCAGCAATGGACTTTATAATTCCGGCAATCCGGATATTATCAAAATGCTTGATAAAACCGGGTATGAACCGGGTGGCAGCGCCAAAGAACGATGGATTGTAATTTTATCACTGCTAGTCTGCACAGTTGGTATTGTTAATGCGCAGCTTATGGCTGTAACTGAGAGATTTCGCGAAATAGGTACAATGAAATGCCTCGGAGCACTTGACAGCTTTGTGCTCCGCCTTTTTGTGCTCGAAGCGTCCATGCAGGGAGTCACTGGTTCACTACTTGGAGCAATATTCGGAGCATTTATATCTATCATAATCGGCATGCTGAGATTCGGATTTGAGGCTTTGACCATGCTTTCCCCGCAAGAAGCTGGACTTTCAATACTTTATTCGATTGGAGTTGGTTTGGGACTTAGCTTACTCGGAGTTTTATACCCTGCTTTCATTGCCGCGCGAATGCGCCCTATTGAAGCTATGCGTACTGAAGAATAAATTTAATTAACTTAACGAATTACATTAAGGCGAAAGATATGGCCGATCAACATACTATAGTCAGAGTAACCGGAGTTAAGAAAAGCTTCAAACTCGGCAGTACTGATGTACAAGCTCTTAAAGGTGTAGACCTTGAAATATATGCAGGAGAATACCTATCTATAATGGGACCTTCTGGCTCTGGAAAATCGACTCTTTTCAATATGATAGGCGGTCTTGATAAGCCATCAGAAGGTAAAGTATTTATTGATGAAGTCGATATTGCCCAGCTTGATGCATTTGAACTGGCATGGCTCAGAAACCGTAAAATCGGTTATATTTTCCAGACCTTCAACCTTATTCAGGTTATGACAGCCCTGGAAAACATAACTCTACCCATGATTTTTGCCGGAGTTCATAACGATGCGGCCGTTGCCAAAGGAATTGAGCTGCTTGACCTTGTAGGACTGAATAAACGCTACAATCATAAACCACAGGAACTTTCTGGAGGGCAGCAGCAACGAGTTGCAATTGCAAGATCTCTTGCAAACGATCCGGCAATCATCCTTGCAGATGAGCCTACAGGAAACCTTGATCTCTCTACCGGAGAAGAGATCATTAAACTCATGAATCATTTAAGTAAAGAACGCGGTGTAACAATCATTACCGCAACACATGACTATAAAATGCTCAATGCGTCTGACAGAGTGGTCTGGATCGAAGACGGACTTATTAAAAAAATCGAAGAACGTGACCAGCTGAATATTGATGTTGGCCGTATCAGCATGGCATGATCACTGGAGACCTGCTTTGATGACAATGACATCTCCCAAATATTTAATACGTTCGCTTCCCATGCTGCTATGCATAATTATGCTTGTCTCTTTTTTAGTACCACAGCAAGCGCACAGCTCAATTGATCCAATAAGACAGACTATAACCGATCTCTCTATGTTTGGGGATCGTTCTTTTGGCTCCGAAGGGGCTAAAAAAACTGCTGATTATATTGAAAAAAGATTTAAAGAACTTGGAAATTTCAAAATAGGCCGACAGCTCTTTCTGGCTCCCGCAATAGTTAGTTCTAAAACCAGATTTACTGTTGGTAAAGACGGAAAAGAAATCAGCATTAAGCCTGCAAAACTAAATGCAATATCCCCACCTTCTACTCCCCAAAAAGGATTATCAGGCCCTGTCATTTATGTAGGCCATGGACAACTTAAAGATTTTAACGGACTTCCAGTTAAAAACTCCATTGTTCTTATGGACCTTGATTCAGGTAAAAATTGGTTGAATGCAGCCAGCCTTGGCGCATCTGCTCTCATTTATATTGATAATGGGCAAAGTATAAAAGGATTCTTTGAAGAAAAACTCGAATTGTCCCCGCTTGATTTTCCACGCTACTATATAAGTGCCGTCGATGCCCGCAAAGAGCTTGGCGTTGTCTCAGGCGGCATTAAACAGCTTATTTCTGACACGGGGACTCTGCACTCAAAAAGCAGATGGAAGCGTATTGAAGCCGAAAATGTTTACTGCATGATTGAAGGCAGTGACCCTAAAATGGCTGAACAGCTTATTGTCATTGAATCTTTTTACGACAGTTCATCATATATTATGGGGGATGCTCCTGGTGCAGATGAAGCTTTGTCTGTGGCTTCACTTCTAGATATAGGCAGAAAGATAGCAGCAAATCCACTAAAACGCTCTGTATTACTGTTAGCGACGACTGGTCATGCTCAGTCTTTGCGTGGAATGCGCGAATTTATAAATGCTATTTCCGGTAAAAGTAAAATTCTTAAAAAAATTAAAGTAGAGCTAAGCAAAAAGAAAAACAACGCCTCAAGAATTCTGGAAGGACTGGAGAATGATAACCCGCTGGCTACGGAAATTGCGACAGGTAATCCAGAACTCTATGAACTGCTATACAAAACAATAAAAAATCAAATTAAAGATGAAGCCGATATTATCAGTAAAGAACTGATGAGCCAGCGTTTACAGAAAAATATTGATCAAAAACAAATCGTTCAACTTGATAATAGGCGTAAACTATTGCGCCGCATTTCATGGAAGACAGACTATTCTAATCTGCCTTCGGAAGAGATGGCTGAGATTAAGAGCCTGTTCCCTAAGCTCAAAGAAAAAGTCTTAATTACCAAGCATGACACCAAGCAGCAGCTGAATGCCATCAAAAGTGCAAGAAAACTTCGTAGTATCGTACGTTCAAAGGAACTTGCCTGCTCTGTATCACTGCATCTTTCCAGTCACGGCGAAGGGGTTGGAGCATTCGGCGAAGGTTGGTTTTATGAACTTCGCCCAAGAATTAACCTCTCCCGTACATTTTCGCAGATAAATAATATCTTAGGAGATGCTGTACCCATTGTTGAACAAGAGACCGGAACCGAAGGTCTCTACAAAGATACTCTACGCCCAGACCGTACACGTCCATGGCAGACATGGCTTCTTGATAAGCCTCAATTCAGTAGTGAGATTGGGACATTAGCAGGCCAGTTAAGTTTTACTTTTGCCACGGTCAATGATGCGCGAGAATATTGGGGGACTCCTTTTGATAGCATCGAAAATATAAATTGGAATAATATCGCTAAGCAGGCTTCGCTTATAGAAGGGCTTATCAGAAAAATATCCAATACTCCTAAAGAATTAACCACTAAAAAGCCCCGCAAAGGATTTTCACAGGTACACGGCAAGGCTCGTTTCATCCGTCAGGGTGAACTTTTTGCAGATCAGGCTGCTCCTGGTACAATTTTTATGGCTTTTCAAGGTAAAACACGATTTTACTCTCTGGCTGACTCCGAGGGAGATTTTAAATTCAGCGGTGTTGCATCAAAGAAAATAGTGCAGCCAAAGCTTATTATTGAAGGATACAAATTTTCAGATGAAGGTAATATAGTCTGGGCTATTGATAAAAGGCAGACAGGTAAAAATGCCTATAGACTAAAAATGCACAGACTTAATATGGATACAAAGGTGATCATGTTTGCATGTCGGCAAACTACACTTTTTGACCTACTGACTCCACGAACATTTCGTTACATGACTAAAGTTGAAGTTCTTGACGGTACAAGGGATGCTGAGCCCATGCACTACTGGTATAGCCGTATAGATACCCGTTCTTCAACCATTGCCAGTGTTTTCCTTGAACCTGATGTACCTCTTAAAATGACTCTGTCTGACACCTTGCTCAATAGGAAGATGATTCTTATTCATTCCAAGCCAAATGATCCTGCGGGAAACGGATATAATATAAAAGATTGGCCGATTATACCTGCAACAGATCATCGAGCTGCTGAAGATATGTGGAATCTGCTCAGACCAAGGATTAATAACCTTGAATCGCACGGCATTGTAAACCAACGTATCAGGACCCTTGAACAGAAAGGAACTTCGGCTTTATCCAAGGCACAGGAAGCATGGCGTGAACGACGCTATGACGATTTTATGCAAAATGCCCGAACTTCGTGGGCATTGGCATCAAGAGTCTATATTGATGTTGATCAGACTCAAAAAGATGTACTTGTAGGGGTCTTATTTTACATAGCCCTGTTCATCCCGTTTGCTTACTGCATGGAACGGGTAATATTTTCATTTGCAGATATTCATAAAAGAATTATTGGTTTTCTGGCAATTCTTTCGGCTGTTATTGCTGTTATTTACTCAGTACATCCGGCTTTCCAGTTAACATACAGCCCTATGGTTGTTATTCTGGCATTCTTCATTCTTGGCCTATCAGTAATGGTTTCCTTAATTATCTTTTTCAGATTTGAAAAAGAAATGATTCTGCTGCAACAACGCGCTCATAGGACCCAAACATCTGAAATAAGTAAATGGAAAGCTTTCACCTCTGCTTTTGTTATAGGTGTAAGCAACCTCCGTCGCAGGAAACTCAGAACTTTCCTTACTTGTCTGACCCTTACTATTTTAACCTTCACCATCATGAGCTTTACCGCTGTTAAGTCACTACGGGAGCATACGTATGTGCTGTTTAGTGAAAATCAGCCCTACTTCGGACTGTTCATGAAAAACATCGGATGGAGAGATCTACCCCGCGAAACTCTTGGTATAGTCAGCAATGATTTTGATGAAAGTGGACTAGTTGCTCCGCGCGGATGGATTGAACTTAATGATAAAACAACACCTGCCGTCACACCAATAAGCTACAAAGGAAAACAGGAAGAGGTTAAAGGACTCATAGGACTCTCTTATAAAGAACCTACGATAAGCGGCATAAACAAAATTATTGTTGACGGTTCGTGGCTCTTACCGGGACAAAGCAAACAAATACTGCTTTCCAAAGCTATGGCTGACCGTCTGGAAACCAAAGCCGGAGATTCAGTTAATGTGTGGGGCAGTAAATTTACTCTAACCGGAATATTTGACGGCAAAAAATTCACTGAACACACTGATCTCGACGGAGAGCCCATGACCCCTGTGATTTTCCCGTCAGCTGCAGCGCAGGAACTCAGTGAAGTTGAAGCTGACGCCATTGAGTCAGGTGAAGAGATTGACACCTTTCAAGGCCGCTATAATCATATTTCAGGAGAAGTAACCGCTATTATTCCATACGCGACCCTCATGGCTATGGGAGGAAATCTTAAAGCTATAGCAATTGCCCCTGCTAAAGGACTCTTTACACAGAAAACAATCAATGGACTTGTTGACCGCTATGGCTTGCCCATTTTCAGCTGCGACAATAGCGGAACTTATATATGTCAGGCTTCAGACAGCATGAACTATTCAGGTGTGCCGAATATAATCATCCCGCTGATAATTTCTGCACTCATTGTCTTAAATACTATGATTACAAGTGTTTATGAACGAAAAAAAGAAATATCCGTTTACACTTCTATAGGAATGGCTCCGACACACGTATCTTACCTGTTTATTGCTGAAGCTGTTGCTTTTGCGGTAATAAGTGTTGTTGTAGGTTATCTGATTGCTCAAACGGCCTCAGGTCTGCTGGCTGGAACGCCGCTATGGGCCGGCATGACAGCCAACTATTCATCTATGGCTGGTGTTGCCGCTATGATTCTGGTCATTGCTGTTACCCTTATTTCGGTTATTTATCCATCACGAGTCGCCGCGAATATCGCTATTCCAGACGTAAACCGTTCATGGAAAATGCCTGACTCGGAAACAAACTCCATCGAAACAACACTGCCCTTCCTGCTTAAGCATGATGAACAGAAAGATGCAGGAGGATTCCTGCTTGAATATCTTGAAGCTCATACTGAGGTTTCACACGGAATTTTCTCAACCTCGGAAATAGAAGTTAACTTTGAGCAGGAAGCACTTCCAAAATCAGTATGCGACCTACTGGAAGGCTGCCCTGATCATATAACCTGTTTTCACTTTGATGTAAGGGTTTGGCTGGCTCCATTTGACTTCGGTGTTAAACAGATGATTCAAATTAAATTTAGGCCATCCACAGAACATCCTCAGTTTCTGGAAGCAGCTTTAATAATCAACCGTGAATCCGGAGAAATCGGAGCATGGAAAAGATTAAATAAAAACTTTATCAACGCTATCAGGAAGCAATTCCTTGTCTGGCGTTCCCTTGACCCTGAAAAACAGAAATCTTTCCGTGAAAAAATACCTGAAATGATGGCTTTCGGATTCACAGGATTGAATACTAAGAAAAAACTTGCAGATCTTTAAATACGAGATATCAAAATATGCATGGTAAAATAAGAAAACGGGCCATAGCACTGGGCATTATCTTTGGATTAATCATTTGTGCTTTTACGCCTTTTAACAATGCCTATCTAAATGCAACCCCGCTGGCTGGCGGACACTTTCCTCTGGCCCCGTTTTTTATACTGGCCTGGCTGACTGCAATATCAGCGATTCATCATAAGATCCTACGTAGCAGTCCGCTCATGACAGGACTGGATCTTATGACAATATGGATATTAACTGTTATTGTGTCAGGTATTTCATACACAGGGCTTGCAAGAACATTCTTCATTAATCTAACGGCTCCTTTCCATTTCGCAACTATCGGTAATAAATGGAAAGAAATTTTACAGCCGTTATTGCCCGACGCATTGCACCCAACAGATCCTACTGCTGTAGAACAACTATACAATGGCATCAAAGGCGGTCCTTTCATGGATAATATTGATGTCCTCAAATCTATACCGTGGGGAGCATGGATAACACCACTTTTATGGTGGGGTGCTTTTATCCTGCTATGCTATTTCATAATGCTTTGCCTGACCAATATTTTCAGTCGGCAATGGGTTGAAAACGAACGACTTAATTTCCCTCTTCTGCAGTTACCACGATTTATGGAAGAGGCTCTTGACCAAGGATTATACGGCTCTTTTCTGGGAAATAAATTTTTCCTGATCGGCCTTATTTTCTGCGTCTGCCTGCATCTTATGAACGGTCTCCATTTTTACATTCCGTCAGTACCTGAAATCCCTACTTTAATTTTAGCAGGAACTTATTTCTCCAAAACAGGACTATTTTCTGGGTTCTATAAACTTAAAATATACTTCTATCCGGCTTTCGTCGGCTTTGCTTTCCTCGCATCCAGGCAGATTTCGTTCAGCTTCTGGTTCTTTTTCCTGCTGGGAGGACTCTTTTATGGACTGCTTAACGTTGCAGGACTTAACATCCCAGCTTCCGCCCTTGGGGTTACCTTCGGACCTACACTGACCAGACCAGAGGAAACACAAATGATCGGAGCATATCTTGTCTTTTTCTGTTTCATTGTCTGGCTGGCCCGCCAGCATCTGATGCAAGTCATACGCGAAGCATTCGGATCCCAATCAACTAAAAGTGCCTCAGAATGGATGTCACTGCGCTTTTCTTTCTGGGGGCTTGTAATATCAAGTGCATTGCTTCTCTGCTGGTGCGTATACTTCGGTATCCCCATGCTGGTGGCATTAGTTGTGCTTATAGCCTTCTTTATTTTCACACTGGTTGCTTCAAAAGCAATCTGTCAGGGCGGTATCGCATATTTTACATTAACTGCCGCCCCGCTCGACTGCGTAACAGCAATGTTCGGGACTAAATTTTTCGGTTCAGCCGGTATTGCCATCACAGCCATTTGTCAAAAAATACTTTTTGTTGACCTGCGTGAATCTCTCATGCCCTCCTTGGTGCACGGTTCTAAAGTTAATGAATGGATCAAAAACAAACGCCTTTTTCTTTTTGGAATTATCTCAATAATCCTGCTCGGCGTAGCTGTCTCTTTCGGAGCAATGTTGATTGTATGCTACAAATACGGCATTCGCGAACTGCAGCTGGACTGGGCCACCAGAACTTCCATGACGGTCTACGACAATGTAGTACGTGTAATTCAGGAACCGGCTGCAGCCAGCCACTGGGTGACAACATTTGCCACTGTCGGAGCGATTGTCATGTTGACTCTGGTTGCGGCTTATAACCGTCTTCCATGGTGGCCACTGCACCCAATCGGATATCTGACAGCATACAGTTCTGCTATGAAGATTCTATGGTTCAGTTTCTTTCTTGGATGGATGTGTAACCAGTTAACCTTGCGGTACGGCGGAGTCGGATTATTTAAAAGAGTCCGTTATTTGTTTTTTGGTCTGATCATGGGTGACTTTCTCATGGGCGGAGCATGGGCTTTATACGGACTTTATGCCGGACAAAGTTATCAGGTTCTTCCCGGCTAATTATACAAAAGCGATTGTTAACAACTGCACCGGAACACAAATATGTACGACGATAAAGAATTACAAGAATATCGGGATCTGATCAAAACCCCGACGAAATTTGAAGAAGGCTTTGACTGGAAAACAGTAGTCGGAGCTGTTTTCATCGGCTTCCTGATGATGCCGGGCAGTATGTACCTGCAACTCGTAATAGGTCAGGGTATTGGTCCTGCTGCGCGCTGGGTAACTATTATTCTCTTTGCAGAAATAGCCAAGAGATCCTACACAGAGCTTAAACAGCAGGAAATTTTCCTGCTTTACTATATGGCAGGTGCGGCATTAGCCTCTCCTTTCTCGGGACTTTTGTGGCAACAATATCTGGTACAGTCAGATGCTGCCAGAATGCTGGGGCTTACAGAATTCATACCTACATGGGTAGCACCACAACCTGGTTCTGAATCATTACTTGAAAGAACATTCTTTCATCGGGACTGGCTCATTCCTATTCTACTGCTGGTCGGCGCACAAATTATCCAGCGAATAGACCACTTTGGTCTTGGATATGCGCTTTATCGTATTACGTCTGATGTAGAAAAACTTCCATTTCCGATGGCTCCGGTAGGAGCACTCGGTACTATGGCTCTTGCAGAGTCAACAGAAGAAAAAGAAACCAGCTGGAAATGGCGGGTGTTCTCTGTTGGAGGAGTAATAGGTCTTGCTTTCGGGACCATATACATCCTGCTACCGGCGGTTTCAGGATTGCTTTTTACCGAGCCTATACGATTAATACCTATACCATGGGTCGAACTTACTCCATACACGGAAAAAATTCTCCCAGCTGTTGCAACAGGTATTCAGTTTGACCTTGGCCTGTTCTTTGTTGGTATGGTTTTACCTTTCTGGGCAGTGATCGGCGGACTTATCGGTGTTTTAATCACATTTACAGCTAATCCTGTACTGTATGAACATGGAATTCTGCACCGCTGGCATCCTGGCATGGAAACGGTTGAGACCGTCTTTGCCAACAACTTCGACTTTTATATGAGCTTTTCAATAGGTCTTGGACTGGCCATCGGTATCATCGGCATCTGGTATGTTGGAAAATCTTTTTATGGAGAACATGCAAAAAACAGAGAATCATGGAGCAAACTTTTTGAACCTCCCGAAGGGCGTGGGGACATTAACTTCTGGGTTTCAATTGGAATCTATGTTTTCTCGACTCTTGCCTATGTAGGCATGAGTTTATTGCTGGTTCCTAACTTTCCATGGATATTTTTTCTGCTCTACGGATTTATTTATACTCCTGTAATTTCATATATTACAGCACGTATGGAAGGTATTGCCGGACAGTTTGTAAGTCTCCCTCTGGTTCGTGAAGCCAGTTTCATTGCCGGAGCTAAATTCTTCGGATATCAGGGCATTGAAATCTGGTACGCACCAATTCCAATCCATAACTATGGAGAAGCAACAGTTCATTTTCGTGAAATTGAACTTACCGGAACATCAATTCGAGGTATCATTAAGGCAGAGCTTGTTGTTTTTCCGGTAGTAATGATCACCAGTCTGCTTTTTTCACAATTTATCTGGCAGCTAGCTCCAATTCCGTCCTCAAATTATCCTTATGCACAGGAATTATGGCACTTACAAGCATTGAACACTCTGCTTATGCAAACGTCAACTCTTGAAGGTAACTCACTGTTTTTTCAAGCTCTAAGCGGTCCTATTATCATGGGAGGTATCAGTCTTGGATTGGTACTCTACGCAGTTTTAAATACCTTAGGCCTACCTGTACTGCTTGTTTATGGAGTCGTAAGAGGATTAGGCCAAAGTACTCCACACGGTTTCATTCTTGAAGTTTCAGGAGCACTGATCGGGCGTTATTTTTTCCAAAAAAAATATGGCACAATGTGGCGGCAGTACGCTCCGGTATTGCTTGCCGGGTTCTCTTGCGGTATGGGTCTTACCGGAATGTTTGCTATGGGATGTACCCTTATTTTAAAATCATTAGGCAAAATGGCCTATTGACGTTATTTTAGAGTTATGGTGTTTTGACGACCTTCCATTGCAAGATATTGCTGGAAAGTAATTATACTGTGCGACTTAAACGAAACTGCATTTTTATACGGATAAACGAACTACCTCAAACTGAACTTCGACTTCTGGCAACGATTGTACTAAAATAAGTAATAAGCTTGATAGAATTTTCAAGCTTTGCTCTCTCAAGGAATATACAATGGATCGCAAAAATATAGGATGGGACGGTATCAGCTTTGAAATTCCGTCTAACTTTGAAATCAGTGGAATAGATAAAAAATTTCTGCAGCTCGATAATGGGGAACATCCTTGTATTGAAATGCGCTGGTATGAAGCAGGTAAAACATACAAAGAAAAAAACTATTTTCGTCAACTCGCTAAAAAAATAGAGAGTTCATCAGGTATCAAAGTAGAATCAACTGTACTTCCCAGTTCATGGAAAAAACCTCTAACAGGCTACAACTCAACAGCATTTTACTGGCAGTCTGAGACAACAAGTGGTCGTGGAGTCATGTTTTACTCAGCTTCAGCTTCAAGAATAATGCTCGTACAGTTCATCAATAAATGTGATGAAGATATTGATAACGCAGCAACCATACTTTTTGAAACTTTGAAATTTCATAATATGGAATCAGAGATCCCCTGGCATGTGTATGATATGGCAGCAACTCTTCCATCCACATATGAATTGGAATCATTTGAATTTAAACCCGGAAAATTCATTCTCAGTGTAGCCGACAAAAATGAAAGTATTTCACTATACAGATTCAGCCCAGCTAATATTATCCTTAAAAAACAATCATTAGATACATTCTCCAAAGAACTGTTTAAAGAAGATATAACTAAACTTGGACTTTCAATAGCTGCTCTTGAATACGAAACCGGTGCAACCTGCATGTTCGGGCAGGTAAAAAGACCATCTACACCTATTCTTGCACTATCTAAAATCAGTTCCAAAAGAAAACCATATGGACAGATTGAAGTCAGATACACAGAGGATAGCAATCGTATTTTAGCAGTAATGGTCTGTTCCAGGCAACATCTGGAAGAAGATCGGGCTAAATCTATATTTGAGCACTATGAGATTATTTAATAAAAAAAAGAAAAAAATAATCCCTGAAATGACAAGAGGTGAGGCTATGGCCTGTAAACCTATTAAAAACAGGGACATCGATGAATCAGTCACTGAAAAAGGACTGATCCAATTATCCTATCCATTACGTTTGAAACCTCTATTTGCAGACGTTGCTAAACGTTTCGGCATGTGGAGAGAAGGTTCCCCACCGACCAAAAAACTGGAACTGGATGAAATGGGGACGTTAGTATGGGAAATGATAGATGGGAATACAAGTGTAAAAAAAATAGCTAACAAATTTGCTGAAACCTATAAAGTGCTTCCGCGTGAAGCCGAAGTTGCTACGGCTTCATTTCTTAAAGATCTAGGTAAACGCGGTCTTATTGCTTTTAGTTTTAAAAGCAATAGATCACAAAAAATAGTTAAATAAAAATCAACTGCATGTAAGCTTTATATATTCTTCAAAACTTACACCATTCCAAACCTTGCTCACCCAATAAGCTGAAGACCAGATCATGAGGGCAGTAGATTGAACATCAGATAACCGCCTAAGCTTAGCCTCAAGATTAGCTCGGCTTACCCCGTGCACTACATGCACATCCTCGGCATCACAAGCCTCTTCAATACGCAGAAAAAGATAAGCACTCTTGCATTGATTGGGTAAAATCTTGATCCCACGATATGCCTCAAGAACAGTTTTGAGCTCACTTACGCTTAGTTCCTGTGCGACAGAACGCATGGACTTAAAAAACATATCCACAGCCCACGGCAAAATAAATTCAGCACCGGCGCTTTTTGTCTTGAAATAATTCTTCAACCACTGTTCGTGATCATGAGTAATTCTGGCTGCAACCTGCGGCATAATTTCCTCCCTAGGTTACTCCACTTTTCTATTAAGAAAACAAATAACTATATTTACACAATATATCAAGACTTTTTCTAGATTTTTTCAAAAACTAAACTAGCGATCAAAGCTTTCTCTTATCTGTTTGAAAAGACTGAATAAAAGAGTATCTGGAACAGCTTTAGCGTTAATATCCATACTAACAATACGAACAACTGTATTTTTACTTGGTGTAATATTTTCCTCTGTAACAAGAACAATTTTCTTCTGTGTATCATCACCCTCTTCGCTGGCTGTGATAACAAGAATCCACTGTCCGTCCTGTTTCTGCCACAAAAGATCTACACTACGATGGTAGTGCACACTGTTTTCAAGCAGCTTTACAAAATCCTCCAATGAAAAATGATTACGACTTTTCCCAGCAACCCCCAAAAACTCTCCTTCAGAATTCATAATCACCAACGGCCGTTCAAGATATGCTGCAGAAGGAAATGAAGATTCATCTGGTCCTGAAGAATTGCCACTGTTTCGCAACATATTATATAATTCAGTCCGATCACGTTTAAGCTTACCTATTTCCATTGCCATATCAAGAATACGCTCATTAGTATCTGCAGCAAGTTTACGCTTCTCACTGCGCAGACTTGAAACCTCTTCACGCAAATCGCGAATCTCCGCTTGAAAAAGAGATTGATTAGATAACAGATCAGAAACCTTCCCAAGCACAGAAGATAATCCGCATATGACGGTCTGCATATCCGAATTAGTCTCAAGACCAGCATCATTAATCAATTGTTGATCATTTTTAATATTATCAATTAACATACTGAATTTTAGTGTTAATTCATTTTCAATTTGTTCAGTTGACCAGTTTAAACCGTACATTTCACGTATCCTCCTAAAAATTTCAAGAACCTCTGCAGAATACTTCTGCCTACGACCGCCATCACCGACAGCTGGTAAAAACTTAGAATACTTATCTTTATAATATACAACAGTCGAAGGAGGTATCCCCAACCTACGACCAATTTCTCTTAAACTTAGATATTGACTAGACATAACACCTACACAGTTGTTGCTTATTTATATTTTGAACAAACTATAACTCCTAATTAATATAGAGTCAATACATTTTGAACAATAACAAAGCAAACATTTGATCAATTGAACAAGTAGTTTTATACAATTATTTAGTGGATTAATTTTTCATTTATGGACAAATCTAAAATGGTGACTATTATATAAATAGGAAGACAAAACACTGACGGAGGGTAATTAAAAATAGAATCTAAATTTACTAAAATCTGCGAACTGAGTCGCCTAAATAAAAAATTGAATGCGTAAAGTGACGGAAGTAATTCCCACATCCACATATCGTGGAATACGCACTTTTTTCTTGCTTACTTATGCAGGGTAAGTGTATTTACTATAGTAAGATTTGTATTAATATTATTTAAGATTTAACAGACTAACTGCATGAGTAAGAGTTGGAAGATGTTAGAAAAAATTAAAACAGAAAATCTTAGTGTAGGCATGTATGTTGTTTGTTCTGCAACAGGTTTTCCAAATCTGCCTACAAATATTTCCAACAACTATATATCATCCAAAGAAAATATCTCGGCTATTCTAAAACTGAGCATAAAAGAAGTTCTCATAGACTCATCAAAAAGTTCTTGCCAGCCTCAATTCCCAAAAACTTCTTATTCTGAAGAAATTCTATTTGCCCGCAAAGCATATAATGATGCTTTGATTTGTATTCACGATATTTACGACATAATTAAGAACAAAGGACAGATTCAAATAGAAAAGTATGGAGAGAAAATAGATCCCCTGCTCGACTCAATCGAAAGAAATAATAGCGTAACAGCCAGTCTTACAGTTTTGGCACGGACAGACCGCTATCTATTCACCCACAGTCTAAACACAGCTATTTTAAGCGCAATTCTTGGTCGCCATATGGGCTTATGCCGTGAAGAAATAAAAGAACTTTCGATATCTGCCATTCTTATGAATGCTGGACAAGTATGGATGAATGAAGATTTATTCAAAAAAAACGGCAAGCTTTCTATTAATGAATTTGCCAAGATAAAAAAACATCCTCAAAGTGGATTCGAATATCTGACAGACCAAAAAGAAATTCCGGAAAATATCCTAAAAGCAGTAATACAGCATCATGAGAAATATGACGGTTCAGGATATCCTCATGGACTCTCTGGAAATAATATTTCTAAATATGCCCGGATTCTTTCTATTTGCGATTCATATGATGCCATGACATCTGACCGCCCTTATAGAGAAGCACTGACACCCAATATGGCTATCAAACACCTCTACACAATGACAGATACATCTTTTCATCCGCGTTATCTGGAAAATTTTATTAAATGCATTGGAATATATCCGGTAGGATGCTTTGTTAAGCTTTCAGATAAACGCTATGGAGTCGTTGTCAGTAACACCCCAAAAGCACCTCTCCTGCCACAAGTCAAAGTTGTTTTTAATAGCAGATTCAGGGCAATTCATCCTGAATTTGTGGATTTGGCCAGTCATTCCAGCAAGAATAGCGGAAAAAGTTTAGAAATAATTGAATGCATCCATCCTAAAACATTTAAGCTGGAACTGAGTAGATTCCTAAGATAGATAAGCAATTACGCCCCAAAAACAATTTCAACATTTTTAAGATACTTTTTTAAATCAACAAGCAATAATTCGAGTTGTGCCATATCCTCATTACCTGCCGAGATTTCAATATTGCGCCCTATTTCTGCTAAAAGAGAAAACCCATAATTTAAAGCAGAACCTTTAATATTATGCCCCATACGAAGAGCTTCGGCCATATTACCACTGACAACCATTTTTTCTAGAGCAGCTACTTCATTCGCTGTGTGCTCCATAAACTTAGTTATAAGAGGTTCAAGTCCTATACTAACCTCCTCAATTATCCTTTCTGACATTGTTTCCCCCAAACATAAAATCTACCTGATCATAACTATTTTTAAACCCCTATCTAATAAATACCATAACACTTCTGTGTACAACTAATATTTTCATCTATCACAAAATAAAACAGGCATTGTTTTGAAAACAATGCCTGTAAAAAAACACTTGGATTGATTATCTATTAATCTTCAAGTTGCTGAATTCCATCAAGTTTCCACATTGAATCACTGCCTGATTCTTTTACAAAATGCCACACCTCACGAACCTGAGAAGGTTGCGACTGTGCCGGATCTTCACGCAAAAGGACATCATAATAAACGGTGGCAACGATCTTAGTCCCCTCCTCCTTAGCCTCAAGCAGTCTTGCATTAACCAACATAACATCTGTTTGTGAAGGACCAGGATCTTCCATGGCCTGCTGTTTAATCTCATTTAAAACAGCTGAAGTTGCAAACAGGGAAATATCATCCATATCTCGTTTATCCCAAGACTTCTGCAGCCTTGTATATACAGCCTTAGATCCTTCCAGAAAATCAGCTTCATCGAACCCTGCAGGAGTACTAATTACCGGCCCACTCTGCTGAGATGATGCATCTGCGGATGTATTTTCTGAAGGAGATGATGAAAGGTGACTCCATGCATTTTGAGCGTTCTGCTCACGCCTAGCATATGGATCACTGTTCATATTTGAACCGGACGTAGTCGGTCCCCGTTGATAATTTCCTTGCTGATACATTTGATCAGAACCACCACTGCGGGACCTGAAAAATTTAAACCCAAGATAGACCAGCAATCCTATAATCAATATATTAAAAAATCCTCCGCCCATTCCACCGAATCCGCCAAACATAGAACCTAAAAATGTCCCAGCAAGCAGTCCCCCGAGAATCCCCATACCTGGACGGGCAACCCCGCCCCTCTGCGTATTTGTTCCAGTCGCCTGCTTCTGATTGGATGAAAATGATGTCGGTTTTTTAAAACTGCGCGAAAAAGATGATTTGCTGCCAAAGGATTTGCCGCCACCAAGTCTTGCATCAGCATCACCTGCCGTTACAGCAAGCAGACAAAAAATAGTCAGCGGAAGAACCAAATACCCGAGTAATCTCATCTAATACCTCATATGCTTAAAATTTAAAAACTGCAGCCGGAAGCCACAGTTCTTTAAATAATAACGTAATCGATACCTGTCCAGTAAAACCGGATATTATTCTGTGCTTTGTTTCGAAAAACCAAGCTCAACCATTGTTTCATGGATCTTTGAAATATCCATCGGTTTGGTCAGATAAACAGTTGCACCGCCTTTATAGTAGGCTTCGATCACATTTGTTGGATCGCCGAGAGCTGATGTCATCATAACCCGTACCTCAAATCTAGGCTCTATCCCATACAACCTTTCAAGCGCACGAATTTTTTTCAAGGCTTCAAGCCCATCCATTTCAGGCATCATAACATCCATACAAACAAGGTCAAAAAATGAATTTGACTCAAGAGCTTCTTTAAAAGCGGCCACGGCTTCCAAGCCATTTTCAGCCAGAACACATTCCCCATAACTTTCCATGACATGAGACATATACTTTCTACTGGCAAGCTCGTCTTCAACAATAAGAATTTTCATACTCAGCCCCATAAATTTAACTCGTAAATTTCAAATATTATTAAATTACATCACAGACATTACATTCTGGCAAGAATATCGTGTCTTTACATCCACCCGTAATTACTTGCGAAGAGTTGAAATGAGAGGTATTAATTCCCAAACTATAAACAGGAAATAAAAATGATTGAAACAATTAATTCCATATCTTCATTCATAGTAGGCAAATATGAAAGCAACCCACACTGGGACCACTGGCCTTTTGGGCCGGGTTATGGTGACTTCTGGGCCTCAGCACTGAAAATGCTTTTTGTTGCTGCAATCCTCGGTGTTATTATAATATTCCTTCGCTTCTTATTCGGGCCTAATGGTAAATTTCGCGATTTAGATCTAGACCGTGAAGCTGTAGAAATGCGTGATAAAGCTTTGCACGATCTTGAAGAAGAGTTTAAAACCGGAAAGATATCCGAAGTAGATTACACATTTAAGAAAAAAAGAATATTACATTAATCAGATGGAAGATTTTAAAAAAATATTCAGTCAATTCACTGCACCATATCTTGAAAATGCACCAGACAGCATGGAAAAAGATTTTAAGCTAAAACTTGATCATTCTTTTAATGTTTTTAAGAATAGTCAAAAAATTTGTGATTCATTAGACCTTGACCATATTTTTTCAAAAACAATCCAAATTGCTGCTCTTTTTCATGACACTGGAAGATTTCCACAACTTCAACAGTATGGTACATTCAAAGATTCCGATTCCTGCAATCATGCAATATTAGGTGTCAGATGTATATTGAAAAACGATCTGCTGAGTGCACTGAAAAAAGAAAGATTGAAAATAATTCTTGGAGCCATAGTTCTACATAACCGCAATGAAATCCCTGTTTTTACCCCCTATAAAATTAAAATAGCCGCCCAAGTTGTCAGAGATTCGGACAAGATAGATATTTTAAAAATACTTCTATCACATATGGAAAATATAAAACCACACAGCATGGTTGCTCTAATGGGGCTACCTGAAATTCCAGATCAGATAACTGAACCGGTTATTAAAGCAGTAGAAGAAAAACATCAGGCTGCTTATGTAGATATGAAATGTGTCAATGATTTCAGGCTACTCATACTTAGCTGGGCATATGATCTCAACTTTAAATGGTCCAGACAGGAAATGATAAACCGCAGCTACCTTGATAAAATATTCGAACAACTTCCTAAAAACGACAGGATTCTAGCTCTTTACAATCCAATCATAGAACAGCTTAACTCTTAGAACTTTTTATGGAATAATACCTCCTAATGAGTCTTGTCGATTCATGATTAGAGCTTAACTTCTATATGAAGCTGATCTTTAGCCCAAGCCAACACATTAACGGATATCAGGAAATGACCGAAACTAACTATGATATTATTATACTAGGGGTAGGACCTGCTGGACTGCAAGCAGCAATTCATTCTGCTCGAAAAGGTCTTAAAGTTCTAATTCTCGGGAAAAATGACAAAAGCAGCCTCTGGTGGGCTCATATTGAGAACTTCTGCTGCACACTTGAAATATCCGGTGAACAAATCCTTAAAACAGGACAGCTGCAAGCGGAGAACTTTGGAGCAATATTCTTTAATGAAGATGTTCTCAAAATTTCACCACCTGATCTTATGTCCCCTGATGGAAACAGGTATACCGTCGAGACTGAAACCAGAACATTCAAAACAAAAGCAATCATAATCTGCACAGGAACAACCCGTAATAAACTTGGTGTTCCCGGAGAAAAAGACCTGTTTGGAAAAGGTGTAAGTTACTGCATTGAATGTGATGGCAACTTTTTCAGAGATGAAGAGGTCGCCATCGTGGGAGGTGAAAGTGCGGCGGCAGGTGGCGCTTTACACCTGAGTCACCTTGCATCGAAAATTCATCTTGTCACAAAAAAAATCAATTTTGCCTCAGAGCTCGTGGAAAGATTAAAAAAAGAAAATATCATTATCCATGAAGGAATAGAGGTAAAAGAAATAACTGGCGAAAACAGTGTCACAGGACTGGTCCTCGACAATGGTGAGACACTTAACGTTACGGGTGTTTTTGTTGAGCTAGGAGCAAGAGGAGTTATGTCTCTTGCAGCCGAACTTGGCATACAGCTGGATGACACCATGAAGTTTATCACAACGGATAAACAGCAACGCACCAACATCCCCGGTATATTTGCTGCCGGAGACATCTGCGGTCCCCCACTACAGATGGCTAAAGCCGTGGGAGAAGGATGTGTTGCAGGACTCAGCGCAGCAAAATATGTCCGTAAGATATAAGTAATTCATACAAAAAGTAAAAAAACGGCTTAACTTTCAAGTTAAGCCGTTTTTTTACTTTTAATTTATTTAGTATTAATGATTTGAATACAAGTAGTTTGGATAAATAACAAATTTCCCGCTAAATTCTCCGTCTACATCAACAGGCAGTATCCCCACAGTGGCAATAACATTGAATCCAGTCTTATGGAGTCCTTTTCGAACCTCCTCGTAATAATTCAAATCGGCTGGATAATGTGGAGGATACATGTATAGACTCTTCCATCCTGAAAAACCTGCCTTAGAGAGATTTTCCATAACTGAGACACGAAAACTTTCAGATCTGTGTGAAATAAGAAATACTGGAATATTGTGTAATAAAAGAAACTCAAACAAATCAACAGACGGCTTAACCGCAGGTAAAACACTTAAAATAACATTAGATTCAAGACTCTTGCGCGCTGAATCATTATCTGAAAACCCCTGTATTTTACGTGCCTTGTATGTAGACAGCAGCACGTCTTCCACGACCATTACCACCGCAGGATATTTAACATTACTGCTTAAAGCATTTTTAACAGCCTTAACTACCGTTTCAGCCTTAGCAGCTACATCTTTATCATACTGACGGCTTTCATAATACGCTACAATCCTTGCCCTGGCTTCCGGTAAAGAGACCATGCGTTCAAGAGCTTTCGCATACTGCCCTTTATTAGAAATACATCCGGCAAGACAAATAAAAGTTAAAACAAATAAAAAACGTATTTTCAAAATGATACTCCTTAACCGGATCTGATTTCACCGATTCAAATCGGAATTATCATAATAAACTTAAGCACGACAAGCCCCTTAAACAGAGCTCGGTGTTTTTTTCATAAAAAGGAAAGCTCCAGCGAGAGCAGTAAAAGGAGCAACAGTGACCAGACCAAAACTACCAACTAAAGTTTTGAGAATCTCAGCAGAAACGTACACAAAGTTAAATGTATTCATAAGAGGAACTCCCTGTGCCATAAACGCCATAAGCAAAGTTATGAATCCCCCGGAATATGCCAGCAACAATGTTGTTGTCATGGTTCCAACAACAGCACGACCAACGCGGATACCTGAGGCTAAAGCTTCCATACGGGAGATATCAGGATTAGCCATAATAACTTCATCCATACTGGCAGCAACATCCATGGCGAGATCCATAACTGCTCCAGAACAAGCTAGAAAAACAGCTGCGACATAAATTTTAGTTAAATCAAGATGGCCGAAACCTGAATATAATAAAGTTTCGGCAAAAGGCATTACGGCCCCGTGTAGATGTAGCTGACCAGTAAAATAAATTGCCAGCATGCAACTGGTGAAGACTCCCAGAAAAGAGCCTAAAAAGGCTACAAGACCTTTTCTGGTAAAACCTGCAACCATAAAAATTATCACTGCGCAAAGTCCGGCGACAACAGCAAGAGTCAACCACACAGGATCAATGCCGTCCAAAAATGCAGGGATAAGCAACTTCCACAAAACTAATGCCGTGAACATAAATGAAAATAGTGCCTTGGCTCCTGTCCATCCACCAAAAAGAATCAGAAGGAAAGCAAAAAGTAACAGCAAGGTAACTTCCAAACCAATACGATAATGATCTTGCGGATTAACAAAAAGAACATTCCCATCGGAATCGAGTGAAAGCACGGTCAAAGCCTCATCACCGGTTTTAAAAATTTTATCCTTATCCATCTGGCCCAAAAGTTCATTAGTACCTTTGAACACCTGTCCCTTGAATTTGCCCTCCATCATTTTCAAAGTAACACCCTGTGGTCCGGTTTTAACTATTCCGAACTGATGAATATCTGAATTATCAACATTAAGGACCTCAGCCTTACCATGTACAGCATTCTCCGAAATCCGCTTATCAAAATCAGTGGGGATGAAATATAATATTGCTGTAAGTACAGCAAAAATTGCAACCAGTAGAAATTCTCTATTATTTATTATTCTAAACATACTCATATGGGGGGGGTAAGAAAGTCATAAAATATTTATGCAGAGAACCAAAAGCGGGACACTACAAGAGTGCCCCGCTTTATAATTTGTATCTGTCCTGCCAATTTATTTAGCAGCTACTTTCACACTGTCATTTTGAGCATGAATTTTAGGTGTCATACCCATTACAGACATAATCTTGTATGCGATATCAGTATTATCGTAGTAGCCATTAAAAGAGGATGCTCCTACTCCCATTGCAGAAGTAGCAATCGGCACACCTGTGTGTTTGAAAGATGTCCAGCCAAGTCCTGCATTATTATCAAGAACATGAGTAATAGTAACAGTCAAAGGATCGTAATCACCATAGAGGTTATAAAGTTCAGGATCTTTAAATTTCTTCTCGCCTTTCATAGTACGGTTATAAGCATCTTTGAGCATTGCAAGCTGATACTCTTTAACAACCATAGGGTTCTTTTTATAATCTCCGGAAAATTCTAGACCGAAGAAATGAGTAATTGTAGGTTCAAAATCTTCAAATGAAACCTTATCACCATGTTCTTCTTTCCAGAGCTTTACAACTTCATCAGAAAACTTCTGAAAGGAAATATCCTGAGGATGTAATGCACTATAATATGAGCCATACTTAGTTCCTGCAAAGCCGAGAGTAAGACCACCACATTCATGGTCGCCAGTTACAACAATAAGGGTTTCTTTAGGATGCTTTTTAGCAAACTCAACAGCTTTAGCGATGGAATTATCGAAAGAAATGGTATTGCGAATAAACGCAGCAGCATCGTTGGCATGACAAGCCCAGTCAATTTTACCACCTTCAACCATAAGGAAAAAACCTTTTGAATTGTCGAGCATTTCAATTGCTTTTTCAGTAAATTCAGGAAGAGTTATATCTTGAGGCCGCATGTCCATTGCATAAGGAAGAGCTTTAGCATCCTGAAGCCATGAGTTCCATGCAATTACTTTACCCGCAGAAGGCTTGAGTGCCAAAAATTCATCTTTATCAATAACAACTTTATATCCGGCTTTCTTGATCAGATCGAGAGCATTACCCTTAAAATTTTTAGAGTTCTTTTTCTTATTGGTGATGTCTTTAAGACCTCCACCTGCAAAAAAATCAAAGTTACTTTCTGACAGAGCTACATCAATATCATAATACTGTCCGCGTGTAGGAACATGGGCATAAAAAGCAGCGGGCGTTGCATGGTCAATAGAAACACTTGAAACAATACCTACTTTTTTACCACTGTCTCTAGCCAGTTCCGCTACAGATTTAATATCTCTCTGACTTGGAGACATACCAAGCATACCGATATTGGTTTTCTGTCCACTTGCAATAGCAGTTGCTGCAGCAGCAGAACCGGTAATAAATCTATCAGCGGCATAGGTTGTTGTCATTCCCTGTGCAGGAAATGTATTCATAACCAGCTTCTCACCAGTAAAAGCTTCTGTAGCTCCTTTTTGAGGAATCCCCATGCCATCCCCGATAAACAGAAAAACATACTTTGCCGGCTTTCCCTTGTAAACGCGAACGGTCTTATCCTTAGCCTGAGCAGGGACTGCCGCCATAAGCATGACACAGATTAAAAACAACGCCATTTTCTTAGTGGACATTCTCATCATTTTCTCCTGAGTATTAATTTAATTTTCTCCGAATCAGAAACAATTAGTCTAATCCTTGAGTGAGGTAATTAGCAGCAGAATGTTTCTATTATGTCACAACAGAAATACTTTTATGAAAACAGCAATTTTTTTTGAAAAATATGACAAAATTTAGATCATAAAACATTTTTAAAATGCAAAAAATTATATAAATAAGCATTAAAGGGATAAAAATAATACTAACAGGATATATGAATGCTCCAGAAGACCTATTTTTATAGATACGATCGAGTAATAATTCAGACCGATGATTGTAGAATTTGCAAAAAAAGACACCATTACATTTTAATTTATATTAATTTTATCTGTTATATATTTGTATACCATAATCTGCTAACAATTTATTTTTAGAGCTATTTAACTATAATATTACAGTAACCATATGCATGATCTTTTTTGCACATACAAAAATTTATGCTGGACAAATTCCGACCTCTTCCATATAGAATATATAACTAAGATTCTTTATAAAATGAGGATGTTTGGGTGAATAAAAATAATATTCCCATCACAATTGTTCTTACAGTTCTTATCGGATTAGCCGTTGCCGGATATGTAACTCCAACTGAAAAGCAAAAAATACCTGTTCGAATTCTTTTCAAAAACAGCGGTGGAAAAGTCATTTTCGCCCACATAAAACACCACAGAGACTATGAAATTCCCTGCGACAAATGCCACCATGAACGTCAGGGAAATTCAAATGAGCCATTGCCTTGCGGATCATGCCATCCTCAAACATTTGATCGCGACTACGTTCGTAATCATATCAATTCTTTTCCAGATAACAGCTATTGTATTAAGTGCCACCACGCTGAGCTTGGAAAGCTTAGCTTTGATCACGAAGCACATGAAGAATACGCTGAAGAAAACTGCCAAGCCTGCCACCATACCCCTGATATTGAAAAAGAACCGCAAAAATGCGGGAACTGCCATACCAATGCAGGCACGAAAGAAATCCCCAGTGTCCGCAACGCAGCACATGACAGATGTATAAGCTGCCATGACGACATGTTCAAAGAAGGGCTGAAAGGCTGTACTCCCTGCCATAAAATGCGAAATATGAAAGACTACACTGGAGATCATACACCGTGTGAACAATGCCATAAAAGCGAAAAAGGAAAAGATCTAGTTCTTAAGCGCTTAGATGCATTTCATGATAAATGTATGGACTGCCATAAAGAACTGAAACGTGGCCCATATAAAGACAATGACTGTAACAAATGTCATTTAAAATAAGGTAATGAAATCAATATGAATCCGTTATTTTCACTCACCCCAACGGAGCGGGGCCCTATTGTAAATGTCCGTGAACAGGAATCGAACATTCCTCTGACCATATCTATAGAAACAACAGGACTCAGTTCTTTAGTGGAAATAGGACAGCAGGTTGCTAGGGGACAACGGATAGCCGCAGATAATTACGGTACACAGGCAGCGCTCCACTCATCTGTGTCCGGCACTGTACTTGATGTAAAAACAAATTTTATTCTTATAAAAACAGAAGGAGACAGAATTGCCGACCTTTTGGAATTCAGTACAGCAGATTCCAGGACAATGCTTGATAACCTTCGTAACGCAGGAATAAACGTTCAGCACCTTAAGCAAGGATGCACGCTTATTATAAACGCCGTTCCCCCTGAATCTGGAATTGACGGTCATCGCTTTCTAATTGAAGAATTTAACAGCATAATGATTGAAGGACTGACTTATCTAAAGGATGCCCTAACTCCCATAGCCTGCACCATCGCCATACCGAAAGGAATGAACTGGACTCTTGCCGGATGTACAGTTCATGAGATTAATCCAGTGTACCCTGAAGGTTTAAATGCAATGGTGGTAAAAGCCGTAACAGGAAAGGAAATGCCGCCGGAAGTATCAGTTATTGATGCCGCAACCCTTTACCGCATAGGTCGCACTATTCATGGAAAGCAGCCTGTCTCTGATATAATGGTTAAAGTAGGAGCAACTCTTTTCCAGGCTCCTGTCGGAACTCAGGTTGGCCTTCTAGCACGTCTGGCAGGTTTTACTGTTTCACAACACGATAGAGTCATTCTGGGAGGCCCTTTATCAGGCGAGGCTGTCTATACTCTGAGACATGGAATTAGTCCTTCAACCCAGGCTATAACTGTTCTGAGCAGCGGATCTGAACCTACAATCAAAGATTCTCCGTGTGTGGGATGCGGTGAATGTGTCATTAAATGTCCGGCCAGAATCATGCCTAATATGATTTCACGTCATTCAGAGTTCGGATTATTCGAAAACACACTGGCTTATAATATCGCTTCCTGTTTTGAATGCGGTCTGTGCACCTATTGGTGCCCGGCCCAACGCCCAGTACTGCAATATATTCGTCTGGCAAAAAAAGAACTTTCAAAGCAACCGATACTTGAAGACCTACGGAAATAACCATGAAACCAATTACCGGATCACCAGTACTCACCGTCTCATCCCCGTCACATATTCATTGCGGACGGACAATCAAGAACAGTGCACTTGAAACTATTTTTGCCCTGACTCCTGCTATATTGTTTGCCATCTGGCATTACCATATGCAGGCTGTGCGTGTATTGGCTCTCTCAGGATTTATTGCGGTGATTACCGAGACAGTATGCCTGTACATCATGAAAAGAAAGGTCGAAGCAAATAACTTTACAACACTTCTCTGCGGTCTGATGTTCGGCTTTCTCATCCCACCTGCTGCTCCTTGGTGGCTTGTGACGGTAGGTAGCGCTTTCTCCATAATAATAGGAAGAATGGTTTTTGGAGGACTCGGAGCCAGCCCGCTATGTGCTCCTCTGGTAGGATGGGCTGTTATAACCGTATCCTGGCCGGACCTTATGAATTTCGATATGACAATGCTGGCCTCTGAACTGACTTATCCATTAAGCCAACTTAAAAATTTCGGTCCTGAAATACTTAATGAATATTCTATCAAAAATTTGATTCTAGGAAACCAGCTTGGTGGAACGGGAGCAGCTCAGGCAGGCGCAATAATTATCGGCGGAATTTATATGCTGGGACGTAAAATAATCAGACCGGACATTCCATTTGCTTTTATAGCTGGAGTTGCCATAACGGCCTCCCTATTTCATGTCATTGATCCCTTGAAATATGCTCCGATACAGTACCATTTGCTTTGCGGATCAACTCTATTCGGAGCTTTCTTTCTGCTAACCGACACCTCTTCATCACCTGTCGGGCATATCCCTATGATTGCATACGGCTTAACTGCCGGCATAATGGTCATATTAATAAGGGTCTACGGCATGTATCCGGACGGAGTTCCATTTGCCATATTACTGGCAAATCTAATGACTCCGCTTTTTGATAAAATCAGACCTGCACCATTCGGCGGTGTTACAAATATCCATTTACAGAGGTAAAAAATGAATGAAGCTCTGAAAATGATTGTAGTTCTTACACTGTTTTGCGGACTGTCCAGTATAAGTCTGGCAAGCCTTAAAGATGCCACCGGAAGCAAAATAGAAGAACAGGTCCTGACCTATGTTCAAGGTCCGGCGATCAGTCAGGTTTTAAAAGAATATGACAATTCTCCTGTACGAGATCGCAAGAATTTTAAACTACCGGAAAATGCAAATAAAATTACTGTTTTTCCTGCAATAAAGGATGGCAAACTACTTGGTGTAGCCTTTGAAACATTCGCCAAAGGATATGGAGGTGATGTCGGCGTTATGGTTGGATTCAACCTTTCAAGCAATAATCTTTCAGGAATTGGAATAACCACCATGAAAGAAACTCCGGGCATAGGGGCAAGAGTTGCAAAACACGGCTTCACAAACCAATTCCGTAACCATATGACCTCTGTAGAGCTCAGCTCCAAAGGAGGGAATATCGACGGGATCTCCGGTGCAACAATATCTTCAACCGCAACAGTTGAAGCTGTAAAAAAAGCCATAAATATTTTTAATGAGATAAAGCCTCAGCTCGAAAACACATGGTCACAGGGGTCATAATATGAATAGATTATGGAAAGAATTTTCAAAAGGTCTATGGACTGACCTTCCCCCTTTTAAAGTTGTTCTGGGGCTTTGTCCGGTACTGGCGGTTACCAAAACAGCTGATAACGGCTTCGGTATGGGATTAGCCGTAATCTTCGTACTTACTATGTCAAACATACTGGTCTCACTTTTCAGAAAAATAATTCCTGCCAAAGTACGCATTGCCTGCTTCATTGTAATTGCAGCTTCACTTGTTGTTGCTGTTGAGCTTCTCATGCAGGCTTATGCATACCCACTATACCAACAACTTGGAATATTTGTTCCCCTCATTGTTGTTAACTGCATTATTTTAGGACGCGCTGAAGCATTTGCATCTAAAAATACAATTCTTCTCTCTGCTGCTGACGGCCTTGGGATGGGCATAGGTTTTACTTTCTCCCTGACACTTCTGGGAGGACTCAGGGAACTATTTGGATATGGAACCCTTTTCGGTTCACAAATTATGCCTGTGAGCTTCAAACCGTTCAGCTTTATGGTTGAAGCACCGGGGGCATTTGTATGTCTTGGAATTCTGCTTTCAGGCATGAATGCCTATACCAGCTGGCAACGCAAGAAAAAAGGACTTGAAGTACTTGAAAATCCCACCCATGAATGCAAAGCATGCGGAATATGCAGCCGCTAGATTATAAGGAATAATTCAAATGAAAGAATATTTTCTCCTTTTCATCTCTGCAATATTCGTAAACAACATCGTTCTTGCTCAATATCTTGGAAACTGTCCTTTCATCGGAACTTCCAAAAAAATATCAGTGGCTCTTGGAATGGGAGGAGCTGTCGTATTTGTAGCTACAATGGCCGCTTCAATAACTTGGGCTGTTCAAGAATATCTGCTTGCACCTCTGGGACTTGAATACCTTCAAACACTCACTTTTATTCTGGTTATTGCTGCATTGGTACAATTCGTGGAAATGTTTCTTAAGAAAGTAGTCCCTCCTCTTTATAAAGCTCTGGGGATTTTCCTGCCGCTCATCACTACCAACTGTGCAGTTATGGGGATTGCTATTATCTGCCAGCGTGAAGAATTTACTTTTGTTAAAACGGTTGCCTTTTCTTTTGCCTCCGGACTCGGTTTCATGCTCGCTCTTGTTGTACTTTCCGCTATACGCGAGCGCATAGAAGTTTCAAGAACACCTAATGCGATGAAAGGAACCCCGATAGCTCTCATCATGGCAGGCTTGATGTCACTTACTTTTTTTGTTTTCAAGGGAATGATTTAAAAAAATCAGCAGGTTAAATTATGATTTTATCATCTCTACTAGTACTCATCGGCCTTGGTTTTACAGCAGCAACCATACTTGCTGCTGCCTCAAAAATTCTGCATGTCAAAGAAGATCCGCGAATTGCGCAGGTTGAAAATGTTTTACCCGGCGTTAACTGCGGTGGTTGCGGTTATGCAGGATGCTCCGGCGCAGCTAATGCCGTTATTGCTGGAAAATCCGGGGCTAATGTCTGCGTTATCGGAGGAATAGAAACAGCCAAAGCTGTTGGTAGTGTAATGGGACTGGAAGTTCTCGAAATGGAACCGGAACTGGCATTTAGGGACTGTACCGGCGGAAAACGGGCCGAAGAACTTTTCAATTACGAAGGAGCCGGAGACTGTCGTGCCCAGGCTCTGCTTTACGATGGCAGTATTACATGTCCCGAAGGTTGTCTCGGCCTCGGAACCTGTGAGGCAGTATGTCCATTTGATGCAATTGATATGAATCCTGAAGGCCTGCCTGTCATCGATCCGCTGGCTTGCAGAGCCTGCCGAAAATGTGTTGATGCCTGTCCCCGAGGTGTTCTGTCCATTGTATCCATGAGTGCAAAACTGATTCATCAGGAAGAGATCACTGACTGCCTTGCTCCCTGTCAGCAAAAATGTCCCGGTCAAATAAATATTCCACGCTACATTGAGGCAGCCAATAAAGGAGATTACGCCGAAGCAGTCAACATTATACGTGAACGTAATCCCCTGCTGCTGGTCTGCGGCAGAGTTTGTCCACGACCATGCGAAGATGTCTGCCGTCGCAAGCATGTAGATAAACCTGTCGGAATTAACATGATCAAACGGTTTGTTGCTGACTGGGAAATGAAGAATAATCTGCGTCTCAAAATTCCGTGCGCAAAAAATACAGGACGCAAAGTGGCTGTTATCGGCGGCGGTCCTGCCGGACTTTCCTGCGCATATTTTCTACGCCGTCTGGGGCACAGTCCCACTATTTTTGAATCAATGCCTGAGCTTGGTGGCCAGTTACGCTATGGAATTCCAGAATACAGACTTCCAAAAAAAGATTTAAAATGGGAAATTCAAGGCATTATCGATCTAGGAATTGACGTACAGCTAAACAAAAATTTTGGCGTTGATATTTCTATAGAAACACTTCAACAAGATGGATTTGAATCATTTTTTCTTGGAATTGGAGCATGGGCCAGCGGATCGTTACGAATTGATGGGGAAGATGCTGAAGGAGTATTATCAGGAACGGAATTTCTTACATCAATAGGTCTGGGACAAAGGCCGGGAATAGGACAGAAAGTAATAGTTGTAGGTGGTGGAAATACAGCCATTGATGCCGCACGAACAAGCATTCGTCTTGGCTGTGACGTTACTATGCTTTATAGAAGAACCAGAAATGAGATGCCGGCCAACACGGAAGAAATTGATGCGGCAGCCGACGAAGGAGTAAAATTTATTTTTCTATCAGCTCCAACCAAAGTCATCACGAATAACGGTGTTGCAACTCACCTTGAATGCGTCAAAATGGAGCTTGGAGAACCGGATAAATCAGGACGGCGACGCCCGGTTCCTGTAAAAGGTTCTGAAGTTCGCTATCCCGTGGATACTATTATTTCTGCCATTGGCCAAAAGCCACAACTTTCCTGTTTTTATACTGATGGTGAAGAGCAATGTCAGATTGATTTTACCAACTGGCGTACTATCAACGCTGACCCTGATACATTGCAAACATCAATTCCCTATGTCTTTGCCGGAGGCGATGCTTTTTCAGGTCCCGATCTTGTCATTTCCGCAGTAGGAGCAGGCAGGCGTGCAGCACGTTCAATACATGACCTGCTTACAACAGAAACTATTCCTGTGACTGAGAATATCATGCGAGACCTCATCCCCTATACTCTTTTCGCAGATGTAGACGGATGCAAACAAAAAGAACGCTCTAAAATGCCGCATCTTTGCGAAGGAGATGAAAGGATATCTACTTTCAGTGAAGTTGAAGGCTGCTTATGTGAAGAGGATTTGAAGCTTGAGACTTCACGTTGCCTGCGCTGTGGATTGATCTGCTATGACCGCGATATTCCACTCGAAGATATTAGGACTTCACGCGTCGGAGAAAAAGTAAAATAGATAATCTCGATTGAAAAATTTCTCATAAAATCTATGTTTCATAATGAGAAAAAACATACTACCCATCCTAGGAGTAGTGATTGCGCTTCTCAGATAAATTTTTGACCTTAAAAAAGGCGCACAGGTACTTAACCCGTGCGCCTTAACTTTGATCAGATCAAAGCTATTATTTCTGGAGGCCGGACTGAACGTCCTTGAGGATTTCCTGAACCTGTGCAAGTTTTGCCTGCTCTGCTTCGTCGAGCTGAGCTCCAACGTAAGCAGCTTTCTGGTTCATTTCATCGATAATGCCGTCCATAATAATATGTCTAGTCTTAAGGGGAAGTTTTTCAAGTTCCACCAAACGACCGTCAACAGCTTCCATATGAGTATTCAAGTCGGCAACTTCGCCGCGAACACTCTGAAGATCTTTCACTTCAGAAGTAAGGTTGCTGAGATTTTGATTGAGTCCATAGAAAAATACAACAAGAAGAACTACTGCCATAAAAGAAATGATAATAGCTACTTTGCCCATATCTTTCTGAGCTGTTTCACTAACGCTGGCAGCGATTTCCTGTTCAATCGCTTCAACGCCATCTTTGTTCTGGTAATCTTCCATCTGATGCACTTTTTCAGTTGCTGCGCTCATTTTATTCCTCCTAAATGATCGTGTTAAAAACGAAAAATTAGTTTACGTTAAGGACTATTTCAAATCAAGAAAATATACTTTTTTTAAAATTTTGTCCCTAGACCCTGAATCCATCAAGTAAGTCTCATAAAACCCTAGATTCTGCAACCATCCTGTTACTTAACTTTTGTTATTATTTTAAATTTACTCTTCATTACCCTATAATTACATATTTTTTCAAATCAAGTACTCATAGTATTTTTCAAATACGATACCTATTCACTTTACCAGTGCGGCATGGATTTTGCTTAATATTAAGAAATATTTAAATCAGGAAAATTTTTCTTAATATTAATTATTTTTCTATCTTCAGGAGCGTCAAATGATTACCAGTCCTCTACTAAGCGGCACCAATACAGCCAGTAACTATTTTAGCAATATCTCCAATAATACTCAGGCTGATAAAACACCGACCATAACTAAAGATATGAGCCGCAGCCAGATTCGCAGGCAGTTTCAAATGCAATTCGCATCTATGAGCTTAAGCCTTGATGCAGATGAACAACAACAAGTCAACTCATATTATTCTCAGCTTAACAACATATACGGTGTTAATGATAAATCAGTCCGTGAGGAAGAAGAAAAGAGGTTCAATGAACTTAAGCAAGAATTGGATAAGCTGTATGGGCTAGACGGTGAACCCAAAAAATTGACATCTGAGGAACAGAAAAAAGTTGATGATATTCAGGAACAGCTAGACAAGCTGTACAACATTTTGCCAACCAAAGACCCTGAAGGTGCTGATAAAAAAAGAGCTGAAAGCCTTAAATGGGAGCTTAAAAAATTATATTATCCTGAAGGAAAAGTTCTTACTGCTGCTGAAAAGAAAAAAGAATCCTCCATTCAAAATGAACTTAAAGAAATTTTCGGGATTGAAGGTCCCAAAAAACTGACCAAAGAAGAGCAGGCTGAAGCGGACAAACTGAATGCAGAAATGGATAAAATCAAAGGGACAACAAAAAAAGAACTTACACCTGAAGAAGATAAACGTGCTGATGAGATCATTTCAGAAATGGAACAGATTGTAGGAAGTCTTGCCACTCATGGACTGAGCAATGCTGAAAAAAATCTATTCAATACACTTGATAAACAAGCTGATGCCCTTACCAATATAGCAAAAGAAAGAACACTGACAGACAAAGAGCAGGATACTCTATCCCAACTGACAAAACACATAAATACATTGCTTGATAAGGCTTCAAAAATTCAGGCTCAGCAGGATTCACAAGCTCAGCAGGTACATAATCAGATTGGCGGTTTTTTCTCACAGTTGGGTGGATTGGGCGGAGGAACTCTTCTCTCCAAATCAATTTAACTGATCACGGTATTTTTACTTGATATGCACCCTTTTTTTTCTTACCCATATTCCTGTAGCTAAAATTAGGAGTTAAAACTTCTATTCATATAATTTTTAAGAATACAGGAGTAAAATATGCCAATTCATGAATTTAAATGCACTGAATGTGGAAAAGAATTTGATGAACTGATTATGCCCGGTAAGGAAGCAACGGCAGATTGTCCCGATTGCGGAGCAAAGGACTGTGAAAAGCTACTTTCCTGCGGAAATGTCAGACCCAACGGTATTCCAAGCGGCATGGGCGGCTACAGAGAACCTTGTAAAGGATGCAGTGGCGGAAGTTGTTCTTAAGGGTCTTTCCCATTTAATAAAATTTTAATGACTTTGGTGCCATTGCCAGAATTGCGAGCATTCTGCCAGTTTTAGTATATTATCCTGATTACATCTTATTATAATTTATATTCTTCAATAAATTTGTGAACTAAGCCAAATTGAAAAGCCCCCGTACAAACTACGAGGGCTTTTTCATATAATAGGTCCTTTGGGTATAAATCTATTTCAGGATGGGTCAAAGAAAACAATTTTTTATTCAGGAACTACAACCTTGCGAACAGTTATCTGATAATTGGCTGGGATTCCATCCTTTGCATCGTTAAGCATAACATCAAGAAATAAATATGCTTCCTTCCCGCCATCGGGTAACTCTCTGATCATCATATCTTTAGATTCCATAACAATATCAGTATGGAAAGTAACAATACGGCGAAGCGAAACAACTGCTTTCAGTCCTTCAATGCGTTCACCATTCTCTTTGACCAGAGTAACACTATCTTTAGCCATTCCGGGTAAAATCATTATATTTCCTCACACTTTTACGGATAATTGAACCGCGCTATCATAATGGTGTGGGGAACAATGTCAACTGATCCTATAAGACTGCCCCTTTGCCAAGACTGAATCTCCGTCTGAGAAATGCTAACCCGCCAAGCCCTCCGCCAAGCAAAAAGATTGCTGAAGGAATTGGTGTCGGAGCTGAATTAACTATAACTTCAGAAACAGAATAGTTATCATCACCTGATACAGCTGAAATACGAATTTTATCGGAAAGAATATTCAAACCGGATTTAGATTCACGCAAATCTAGGCCAGCGAGCCAGTTATTATCTTCAGTCTTGGTCACTTCAGCTGTATAGGCATGCTTCCATATATTTTCCACAGCATCCCAGTAATCAACAGCATATGCGTCATTACTGTCAGCCTGAACAGCTATAGAACTTATTTTTTGCTGACCATTAAGAGTTATTTCAATTGACTGACTGTTACCACTCCACCAGACAGACTTCTTAGACCATTTGGTGCCTGTTTCAACAAGCCCATCACTGATATAAGACGTTTTACCATGAAACTTACCATTCAAAGATACTGTAGAATCTTGAACAAGATTTATGCTGGAAGCACTGGAGATAGCTGGCATTAGCATTAACAGACAGACGCAAGTAGCAAGCAGCGGAACAAAATGTTTTTTCATAATAATTCTAATAGTAAAAATTAACATGGTTAATACGAATAAAATACATGAGATGAAAAATAATATTTAGCGACATGTCAGTCAATTAGAACTTATATTAATGCAATAACAAAATTCATTCTTACCAAAAATAAAGCCCCTCACAACTTTTGTTGTAAAGGGCTGTATAACCATTCTGGCGGAGAGGAGAGGATTCGAACCTCCGTTAGTGTTACCTAAACACGCTTTCCAGGCGTGCTCCTTAAGCCGGACTCGGACACCTCTCCGCTTGGGAAGAATGTGTTTAGCTAAATCCTGATGGCTTGGCAAGTACTTTTTGGAATTATTGAAATTTTAACAAAAAAAGATAATGTAGTGTTTAATTATAACATATAAAATACGTATTAAATATAAAGTTAGGAATCAACTTCCTGTTGTGATTGGTCAGAAGTTTTTTCGGTTTCCGGACTATTCGAATTTGGAGAAATATTTATCCCGCTTTTGAAAGCAATAACAAGACCAGCCATTCCTGAACAGCCTATCAATCCACCTGCTATTTGAGCTCCACTCACAGCCGCATAAACACCACCAGCAATTGCACCAGCACATAGAAGAAAGCCAAACCATGAGCCCCGATGACTATCGTTAATAGAAGCATGAACATAAATCTTCTCAAGCTCGTGTTCTTTAAGCTCCATTTCCCGACGATGTTCACTTTCCTTAATAAAACTTGTAGTTAAAGCTTCTGGCAACCCCTTAACAACATCACCATATTCTTTCAGCATTTTAGGGGTAGGTAGTGGACCGCAATACTGTTGTGAAACCATCATATGCTTTTTTGCGGCATTCCTCTCTAAGTTCTTATCCACATCAGGTTCGTAAATAGTATCTGGCGTACCACTATCCTCAGTATCATCAATGTCATAATTTTTCTTAAGCTCGTTTTCCATGACTTCTACCATCTGTTATTTCCAATTTATAGCGACTTATAGCACTATTCAAATCATCGGCAACTTTTTCCATATCTCCAGCTATCTTTTCTGAATCAGACCGATTATCTCTTTTTGCAATAATTCTATTATACGTAACCTGGGTACCAACACCATAAATATCAAGAATTCTGGCTGCACCATATATAACCGTCATTAAACGTGACATTCAAGTAACCTTCTATATTTAACATTTTTCTAAAATAATAAAAATATCACTATACTTTTTATGTTGAAATAACTTTTAGTCATTACAGAATAATGACTTCTCTGAAAATCGCAAGTGCAAAGATATACATTTAATACTGTTTTTAGACCATTTTCTACAACAAGAACTCTAAGAAACATAACGTTTTACCAACAAAAAAAACCCTCACAACTTTCGTTGTAAGGGGTTGTATAATCATTCTGGCGGAGAGGAGAGGATTCGAACCTCCGTTAGTGTTACCTAAACACGCTTTCCAGGCGTGCTCCTTAAGCCGGACTCGGACACCTCTCCGCTTGGGTGAAAAAGGATTTATCTAAATCAGACCTGCTTGGCAAGTACTTTTTTAAATTTTTCCCAATTATTTTAAATTAAATGAAAAATATACCTACAACGGCAATTTTAAACTGCCTATAAACTCATCTATAGATTCGGCTTTTATTCTCTCCAGTACTTTAGGCAATTCTTCTGCTACCTTAAATGCTGTATCCGGACTAATAAAATTACCCGTTCCAATTTGGACAGCTGTGGCCCCCACCAGCAGAAATTCTGCAACGTCTTCTGCTGTTGTAATTCCACCCAGTCCCATAACCGGAATTTTAACTGCATTTACAGCCTGATAAACGCATCTAAGTGCAACAGGTTTTACAGCTGGGCCAGATAATCCACCTATCACATTTGCTAAGCGCGGTTTACGTCTTTCAATATCAACCGCCATTCCGGACAGCGTATTAATTAATGAGAGAGCATCTGCCCCGCCGTTTTCTGCAGCTTTAGCGCAGACGGTGATATCAGTTACATTAGGTGAAAGCTTAATAATAACCGGTTTATTTCCGGCATTCTTCTTAACGGCTTCTGCTACCTTAGTTATCTGATTAGGGTCCTGACCAAAAGCAATCCCACCTTCTTTAACATTCGGACAGGAAACATTTACTTCAAGCGCAGCAACCCCCTCTTCAGCAGCCAGAACAGCTGCAAGTTCACCGAATTCGGCAGCATCGGTTGCATAAAGATTTGCCAGCACTGGAAGTGTTTTCCATGGAAGCTTTGGAAGCTTATGCTTGATAAATGCTTCAACTCCAGGATTTTGAATGCCGATAGCATTGAGCATACCGCAAGGAGTTTCAGCAATACGCGGCATTGGATTCCCTTCTCTTGGTTTAAGAGAAAGCCCTTTAACGACTATACCTCCGAGACTTTCAAGATTGCCAAAACGCTTAAATTCCAGACCGAAACCGAATGTTCCTGATGCAGTCAGAATTGGATTCTTGAGCTTCAGTCCGGCAAAATCTACTGATACGTCCATTAATTATCCCTCCAGACTGAGATCTTTTGCTTTGAAAACAGGACCAGTGGTACAGACCTGTGTATGATGCCCATCATCATCTTTAGCCACGCAGCCAAGGCAAGCTCCGACGCCACAGGCCATACGATTTTCAAGAGACAGTTCCGCATCTGCTCCATATTTCCTTGCAGCTTTCCAAACAGTTGTTAGAAACGGCATCGGACCACAAGCGGTAATCAGACCATCTTTTTGTGCATACTCTTTAACCAGATCATCTACCCGCGCAATAATAGACTGAATATCTTCCGGCTTAGTTTCCCTAATATCTTCCACTTCCACTTTATCGGAAAGAGACTTATAGGGATAATCTTCCAGCGGAGGACGGTGTGCGAAGAAAAGTTTCAGATTTTCATGTTGTGGATGGGTATCGACATATCCGCAAAAAGGAGCTAACCCCATCCCTCCGGCGAGCATGAGCACAGGGCGGTCAGTAGGTTTGCTGAAAAATGTACCCAGCGGCCCCCAGATATTAACACTATCGCCCTTTTTAAGCTCCATAAGTCGCTCAGTTCCGCGCCCGACTACCTGAAAAAGAATAGTCAGACTACTATCGTCTGCGTTACAGATAGAGAAAGGGCGGCCCCAGATGAGGTCCAACGGCCAAGACAAAGGTCTGATCATGACAAATTGTCCGGCCCGCCAGCCCGATTCCCACTCAGGGTACTCGAGCTTAAGTTCGACAATTTCCTCACCGGGTGAGGATAGTCCAAGGGCCTTAATATCAATGACTTTAACAGCCCTGCAATTGTTTGCACCCATGATTTTAATCCTGTAGATTTTTTGCTGTCCGCACAAGGGCGGCATCAGCGTGATACACTATGAATGAACATAAACCAGAAATTCTTGCTCCGGCAGGCGATAAAACATCTTTTCTCGCAGCTATAGCCGCAGGCGCCGATGCCGTCTATGCCGGACTTAAACATTTTTCAGCCCGTATGGAAGCTTATAATTTCGCTACCGGCGAACTTGCAGCTCTTGCCGAACTGGGCAGGGAAAACGGTGTAAAAACCTATATCCCGATGAATACACTTGTTAAACCGGATGATATGGATTCTGCCGCCCGTCTGATTGACAGAGTCACCCGCAGTGTAAAACCTGACGGACTGATCATTCAGGACCTCTCCATGGTAGAACTGGCCCATCAAGCCGGTTACGAAGGAGAGTTACACCTTTCCACTCTCGCCAACGCAAGCCACCCGGCTGCACTAAAAGCTGCAGCAAAACTCGGCATTAACAGAGTTGTTGTTCCCCGTGAGCTCAACCTTGATGAAATCAAACAGATGGCTGAAGCCTGTCCGGAAAACATGTCTCTTGAAATGTTTGTTCACGGAGCACTCTGCTATTCTGTTTCAGGCCGCTGCTACTGGAGCTCCTTTTTCGGTGGCAAAAGCAGTCTGCGTGGACGCTGTGTCCAGCCATGCCGCAGAATCTACGGTGGCGCAAAACGAAAAGAAATGCCTAAACGTCTTTTCTCCTGCCTTGACCTCAGTCTTGATGTACTGACCAAGCCTACTCTATCGATTCCACAGGTCAAATCATGGAAAATCGAAGGTAGAAAGAAAGGTCCCCATTACGTATACTATACTGTTACAGCCTACCGCATGTTGCGTGATAATCCCAACGATGCCAAAACTAAAAAAGATGCTACAGAGCTTCTTGATCTGGCTCTTGGTAGACCAACATCACATTCGGTTTTTCTGCCGCAACGCCCTTACACTCCTCTTGACCCGTCTAACGAAACAGGATCAGGTTTCCTTATAGGCATCACTAAGCAGGAGAAAAATGGCAAGCCATACTTCAACTGCCGTCAGGAACTTCTTGATGGCGATTTCCTGCGTATCGGCTATCAGGATCAACCCGGTCACCAGACTCTTAAGATCAGGAAATTCATTCCCAAGCGCGGAAAGGTTTCTATCCCTGTTAGAGGTAGAACCAGCCTCAAATCAGGTACCAAAGTATTCCTGATAGACCGCCGTGAAGAAGGGCTTGTTAAAGCTCTCAAACAGCTTGATTCAAAACTTTCAAAGATCAAAGTTGCGGAAAAGACAGCCAGCAACCTTCAGGTTGAACTGCCTCATCCAATCAGGAAACCTGAGCGTGTTGCATATCACACATTGCAGCGTAACCCGCCAAAAGGAAAAACTAAGTTCGGTACAGATGTATGGCTTTCAATGAACGCCCTCAAGCGTACCCCGCGTCCAGCTGTATCAAAAATTTGGTGGCACCTGCCTCCGGTAATCTGGCCCAACGAAGAGAAAGATATCCAGAAAATTATCGACATCTGTTTAAGTGGTGGAGGACGCGACTTCGTTCTTAACTCTCCATGGCAGAAAGTGATGTTTCCTGAAGACGACCGCTTACGTTTTCACGCTGGACCATTTTGTAACGTATCCAATCCACTCACCGTTGCTGAACTGGCCGATATGGGCTTTGCTTCAGCATATGTAAGTCCTGAGCTTGCTCGTGAAGACTTTCTTGCACTGCCTGCAGCCAGCCCACTGCCGTTGGGAGTAGTTCTCTCAGGCATGTGGCCGCTTGGAATATCACGAATCATAGCTGATGAAACTGAATTAATGAGCCCCATGTACAGCCAGAAAAAAGAAGTCTGCTGGGCTCGTCAATATGGACAGAGTTACTGGATATATCCAGGATGGCCGCTTGATTTCTCAGCTGAACGTAAAGTTCTTGAAAATGCGGGATACTCCATGTTCCTCGACATTCAGGAACCCTTGCCTAAATCAGTTCCAGAACCAACCAGGACCAGTAATTTCAACTGGGATCTAACTCTACTATAGAATATTCGGGCCTTCAGCATAGTGCTGGAGGCCCTATATTCCACTTTCCTTGATCATTTTATGTAAATAATCTACGGCCCTGCCGCCTTTCAAAGCTTTTATCCACAGCTCTGAAACCATTTTTTCATGCAGTTCCAAAGCTTCCGGAGCCGAAGTCATCATTCCCACTCCCAGACGTACATTAGGAAAATCACAAAGTTTATATGGGCTGAAACACAAAGTAGACTGTTCAGCCTGCCGAAAAATTTGAAAATGAGTACTTGGAACTGAATCTACTAAGATTCCTATCTGAACACCTATGGGCTGTTCCTCAAGCAGATTAATCACATTCTCTACTTCACGGCGGGCAACAATTCTCCGCTCTTTAAGACGATCATCCGGCAAATCAAAAGTTCCAACAAAACCATTACGCAAAAACTGCTCAAGGTTAGTAGCGGATGCAAGATTAACCATGCCGGGCTTACGTTTATAATAGCCTTTTTTACGCTCCTTAAGAACAGACAGAACCTCCTGAACATGCTTATTCGTATCTGCATTTTCTTTAAGTTCAGCAGGAAGTCCTTCTTTAATGGAAATTTCAAGATAGTCATCAAAAGCATCTGTAGTAAGAAGATAAGAAACCAAACCGAACATTATAGATAGATGCTCGGACTCAGCTTCATTCTGACGCATTCTTTCAAAGAAACTTATTGCTGATGAAATATACTCAACACCTACTCCCATCAGACTTGTAAGCGATACGCCAAATAATTCTGCAATGCTCTCTAAAGTTTCAAGCTTTGGAGGATCACCCTTTTCATAACGGTAAAGAGCTGCTCTCGAGACACCTATCTTAGCAGCAATCTCCTCTGTACTGTATTTGCTACCCAGCCTAAATGCTTTTAATCTTTGACCTATCTCTTTAGGGCTTAATTTGCTCATATTTTGAACATCTCCATGCAGAAGTCATATACAATATGATAAAAATCTCAATTTGACATCGTTGTTATTAATTGTGACTCAAAATCTCATTTTTGTGAATAGTTTTTTTATTTGTTTTAAAATTGAGATTTTTCTTGACAATAATCTCAATTTTAATCCAACTTGAAATCATCAAATCACAATTGCAGCTGAATATATTTCATTAAGATTTGTTAGCTCGCAATAAAATTTGGAACACAATCCCGTTTGCCAGTCGGGATAATCTGAAAAAACTCCGTTTATTTCAGACCTAAATATGTGTTACTGTTTCCGCAGCATCACTCACAACCAATCAGGAGGCTTTCCACATGAAATTTTTCGCACGTTTTGTAACTTTTGCACTTGCTTTGTGCATGGTTGTAGGCGGAGTTGTCTCTGCCAATGCAGCCAAGTATGAAGCCCGTATAGGTCACCTTGAATCTCCTTTACAGCCCCGTAATCAGGGTCTGGAAAAGGTAGCAAAGCTCGTTAACGAGCGTACAGGTGGAGAAGTTGAGTTCAAAATTTTCCCTTCTTCCCAGCTAGGCAACCAGCGCCAGATGAACGAAGGAGTTCAGTTCGGAACTATTGAAGGTACAGTTTCCCCCGCAGCTTTCCTTGGTGGATTCAACCCTGCAGTATCTATTATGGATATTCCTTTCATTCTTCCTGCTGACCGTGCAAAAGCTCAGGAACTTCGTCAGGGAACTTTTGGAAAAGCAGTTCTTAAGACCTTTGATTCAAAAGGATTTAAAGCCATTGCTACATGGCCCAATGGACGCAAGAACCTTACATCTAACAAACCTATCAACACCTTGGCTGACTACAAAGGCCAGTCTTTTCGTGTAATGGATTCCAAAATCCTTATCGAACAATTTGCAGCAATTGGTGCTTCCGCCATTGCCCTGCCTTTCGGAGAACTCTATACAGCCCTTCAAAATGGTGTTGTTGACGGTGAAGAAAATCCTCTCGATACCATTCAGCGTATGAAATTTTATGAAGTACAGAAATACCTTGTTCTTTCTGAACACGGTGCAATGGAAGATTACATTCTTTTCAACCCCGCATGGTGGGAATCTCTTCCTGCTAACTACCAAAAAATTATCGTAGATACTTTTATGGAAGTAATGCCAAGTGTTGAACAGAACAAAGAACAGGCTCAGAAAGATGCACTTGCTGTGATCAAAAAAGCAGGAGTAAAAGTTTCAAATCTTTCAGATGCTGATCGTGCTGAAATGCGTAAACTTATGTACCCCAGAACCAAAGCAGCGTACCTTGCACGCGCTGGTGCTACTGGACAGAGACTTATTAAGCTTTACGAAACTGAATACGCTAAGATTGTAAAATAGGCAGATTATATTGAGACGGGAAACATCTGTTTTCCCGTCTCTTTTTTAGGAGTAAAAAAATGTGTAAGTTGCTGAGTTCCCTGCTTGCAGGGATTCGAATAATTGAAAGAGTAATGATCATATCTATCAACCTGATCATGGTCGGACTTTATACATTTAATGTTATCGTTCGTGAAACCATGCCCCAATACTCAAGCACTTTCGCATGGATAGATGAAGCCACCCGTCTGCTTATGGTCTGGGCTGTATTCATGGCTTTAGGTCTCGCATTAGAAAGAGGCCGGCAGGTTGCGGTAACCACTCTTTTTGAGAAATTACCTGACGCCCCACGCAGGATTGTCAGTTTTATCATTAATATGACCGGAATGATTTTTAGTTGCTACCTTGCATGGCTCGGAGTTGCTTTAGTAAAATTTGTTATGCGTACAGGCCAGCTCAGCCCGACTTTAGGCCTGCCCATGTATTGGCTATATGTAGCCCCCACAATAGGATTTCTATTACTGGCCCTGCGTTACGCTCTTGAGCTTATTGGCACTAATGACCGCCATTATCACCCCACCTTAGTTGAGACCAAATAGTAAAGACAGGTAGCAAATCATGACTCTCGTAATTATCCTCATTGCCCTTTTAATGCTTGTATGTGGTTTTGAAATGCTGCTGGTACTGGGAGTACCTGCATTTCTTACCAAGGCATTTATTTTTCCACGTATTCCCGATCCCGTTCTTATCCAAAAACTTGTTGGCGGAATCAATTTCTCTACCCTGCTGGCAATCCCATTTTTTATATTCGCCGCAGAACTTATGGCTTCGGGTCAAATAGCCAAACGCCTTACTGAGCTTATCAAATATTTTACCGCCCACAGACTTGGCGGAATAGGACACACAACAATTGTAGGGTCAATGGCCTTCGGTTCTGTTTCAGGATCAGCTCCTGCAACAGTTGCTGCCATGGGCAAGCTTATGTATCCGGAATTACGTAAAACCGGATTCAGTGAAAAATTCAGTCTGGGCCTGATTGTTTCAAGTGCTGAAACAGCTTTATTGATCCCACCGAGCATTACACTCATTATTTATGGCTGGATGACAGGAACTTCTATCACAGGTTTATTTATTGGCGGGCTTGGTGTCGGAATAACACTTGGCATTGCATTTTCTGCACTGGTCATATTTGAATCACTTCGCAAAGGCGTAGGTAGAGGTGAGAAAACCACAATTCCTTTTTTTAGCGTTTTCAAATCAGCAGTCTGGGCACTGGGACTTCCTGGAATTATTTTAGGAGGTATATACTCCGGACTGTTTACCCCGACTGAAGCTGCCGCAGTATCAGTTGTTTATGCCATTCTCATTGAAGCTTTTATTTATAAAAATCTTTCACTCTCCAGACTGATCAATATAACTGAACGTGCTGCTATTTCTACAACTATTATTTTTATTTTACTGGCAATGGGCAGTGTATTGTCCTATTTTGTAACTTTGGCACAGGTTCCAGTTCTTATCACCAATTTCCTGACGGATATTCAGGCCGGACCGATTACATTTCTAATGATCGTTAACGTAGCGTTCTTCATTGCCGGAATGTTTATCGACCCTAACTCAGCTCTGCTTATTCTTGTACCGCCTCTTTATCCTGTAGCACTAAAAATGGGCGTTGATCCTATACACTTCGGTCAGATTGTCTGCCTGAATATTTGTATCGGCATGATCACGCCACCTTTCGGACTTGATATTTTTGTTGCTTCTTCAACCCTTGAAAAACCGGTTATGTCTATCATTAATGGAGTTTGGCCTTTCCTGTTCATTAACATTCTGGTGCTGATTCTGGTTACCTATGTCCCCGGACTTGCAACCTTCCTGCCCAGCCTTATTGCTCCGTAAATTAAAGAATAAGGAATGAATATGAATGTAATAGCAAACGATCATACAAATGTATCAAAATCCATGACCCCGCATCCTGTGCCCTTGAATCCTCCGAGTCTTGAGCATTTGACAGATGACGCTGTAAAACTTTTTGCTGATCTGAAAGCTCTTTCTAAGGATAAAGACGGAGTATCACGCCCTTCATACGGCGATGCCGAAAGCAAAGCCTTTGATATGGTGGAAAAATATGCTTTAGATCACGGATTAATCACTTCGCGCGACGCTGCCGCAAACCTTGTAATTGAACTCGAATCAATCCCCGATGATCAGGAATATATTCTCATCGGGTCACACCTTGATTCGGTACCTCAAGGTGGGAATTACGATGGAGCAGCAGGAGTAATTGCAGGTCTGCTCTGCCTTGTAGAAATTAAGAAAACCGGAACAGTTACCAGTATTCCAGTAAAAGTGATCGCCCTTCGCGGCGAAGAAAGTGCATGGTTCGGGGCCTGTTATCTAGGCTCAAAAGCTCTTCTTGGTAAACTGGATGAATCTGAGCAACAGCTTGTTCAGCGCGATGATGGCCGAACTTTAAAAGAACACATGAAAGATTGTGGTGCTCAAGTAGAGCGAATTGGGGCAAATGAAGTCCTTATTGATACTTCAAAAATCAAAGCTTTTTTCGAATTACATATTGAGCAGGGACCTGTTATGATTGCCCGTAATCTTCCAGTTGCTGCTGTTACCGGAATTCGCGGTAATCTCCGTCACCGCCGCATTAAGTGTACAGGTGAAGCAGGACATTCGGGCGCAGTTCCACGCTGGCTTCGGCACGATGCTGTTTTTGCCACTTCCGAGCTCATAACCCGCATTGATGATCACTGGACAACCATTCTGCAACACGGTGGAGATTTAGTCGCTACCTGCGGTATTTTAAATACTAATCCTCAAAATCAGGCTATGTCCCGTATCCCCGGCGAAGTAATTTTCAGCTTTGAAGCCCGCAGTCAGTATGAGCACACTCTTGCGGCAATTGAGGCTTTGCTTCATTCAGAATGTGCAACGATTACTTATGAACGCAAAGTTAAATTTGAATTTGATAAACCAGTAAAAACGCCTCCTGCTGTTCTTGATGAAAATCTTATAGAACGCATAAACAATGCTTGCGTAGAAGAAGGGTTACCTGTAGAAGCTATACCCAGCGGGGCAGGACATGATGCATCGCTTTTTGCCAATGCCGGTGTCTCAACCGGAATGATTTTTGTGAGAAACCGCAATGGTTCCCACAACCCCGAAGAAGATATGGACATTGAAGATTTCATTCGGGGTATCTCAGTACTTTACCGCACAATTACGGAGTTCAAGTAATGAACACTGAAATCACCATCATAAGACCTGATGACTGGCATCTTCATCTAAGGGATGGAGATATGCTTGCGGCAGTGCTTCCTTCAACAGCGAAAATCTACGGGCGTGCCATTGTCATGCCTAACCTTATTCCCCCGGTTACAACAGTCAAACTTGCAGAAGAGTACCGCAAACGCATAATAGATGCACGGCCGGAAGGTTCTGATTTTAAACCGCTTATGACCTGCTATCTTACGGACACAACATCACCTGAAGAAATTAAAGCAGCATATGCAGTTAAGGCATTCCATGCGGTTAAACTTTTCCCGGCAGGAGCAACAACAAACTCTGAAAGCGGAGTTACCGATATAGCAAATGTATATCCTGTACTTGAAACTATGCAGGAGATAGGTCTTCCTCTTTCAGTACATGGTGAGGTCGTTGACCCTGAAGTTGACATTTTTGACCGCGAGGCAGTATTCATAAATCGGGTTCTTGAACCTCTGCGTAAAGATTTTCCTGAGCTTAAAATCGTTTTCGAACATCTGACCAGTAAAGAAGGTGTTGACTACGTTTTTGAGCAAGACAAAAATATGGTTGCCACCATAACTCCCCATCATTTATATTTAACCCGTAATGATTTGTTTTCCGGTGGCCTTAATCCATACATGTACTGTCTGCCAATTGCTAAAACTTTTGCTGATCGTAAAGCTGTCCGCAAAGCAGCTGTTTCAGGCGACGAAAGATTTTTTCTGGGCACTGATTCCGCCCCTCATCCTGCGCGAATTAAAGAAAAATCCAAAGCAGCAGCGGGGATATTCAATGCCCCCACATCAATTGGATATGTTACTCAGTTTTTTGAAGAGATGAATGCTCTTGATAAACTAGAGGGATTTACTTCCATATACGGTGCCAGATTTTACGGTTTCTCTCCAAATAGCAGTACCATCACATTGGCTAAAAGAGATAAACCCGTTGAAATTGATTGGCAGCTTAAGTCCGGTGGAGATGTCGTTAAGATATTCAAGCCGGGTATTCCCCTTTACTGGGAATTGGTTGATTGATAAAGGCTGAGCCGTTATATTCGGTTCAGCTTTTTTTCCGCGATAAAAATAACACAAGGAGAAAAAATGGTTCCAACCAGCTTTCCTGACAAAGAGACAATCGCTGAGATTACAGCGAAAATGCTTATCGAAGTTGAAGCAGTTCACTTCCGTGCAGATGAGCCTTTCAAGTTTACCTCAGGCTGGGCCAGCCCGGTTTATATTGATTGTCGTAAACTAATTTCTTTCCCCCGTGTACGCCAGACTCTCATGGATTTCGGTGCTTCCGTTATTCTTCGTGAATGCGGATTCGAATCCATTGACTGCGTAGCTGGTGGGGAAACAGCAGGTATCCCATTTGCCGCATGGTTGTCTGACCGTCTTATGCTGCCTATGCAGTATGTACGTAAAAAACCAAAAGGATTTGGCCGCGATGCTCAGATCGAAGGAGATTTTTCTGAAGGCTCTAAAGTTCTGCTGGTCGAAGACCTCACTACTGACGGCCGCAGCAAAATCAACTTTGCACAGGCACTGCGCCGTGCAGGAGCTGAGGTAACTCATACCTTCGTACTGTTCCATTATGGTATTTTTCCAAAAACCAAGGAAACTCTTGCTGAAGCAGGCCTTGAAATGCTTTCTCTTGCCACATGGTGGGATATTCTCAATGTATGTAAAAAGGAAAAATACTTTGATACCAAATCCTTGGACGAAGTAGAAAAATTCCTGAACAACCCTATTGAGTGGTCTGCTGCTCATGGCGGGATTTCCTCATACCCGGAATAAAAAACACCGGAAACCTCTAAGAGTGCTTAAGAATCTTTTTTATAGATGATTCTGGAGACTCCACCAAAACCCCTAATCGTTTTGGACCTGAGGCTAAATAACAATAAAAAGGGGAGACCTGACATTTACAGTCGGATCTCCCCTTTTTCATTTAGATATACACAGCTATATCAAATCCATGAACCACATAAAAATTATTATTGATACTCTTAAGAAATCCGCCAAGCAGAAATTTCTAAAAACTATATTTTAATCTTCATCAGTAAAACTTCAGGCCTACTATTTGTTCTAAGCGGGGGTCCCCAAAAGCCTACCCCGCAACTTATGTAGTAATAAGTGTTCCCCTTTTTATATGTCCCGTACTCTTTTTCATAAAGTCGCTCTACTATAAGATTAAACGGAAAAAGCTGACCATTATGGGTGTGGCCGGATAGTTGCAAGGCAATACCGTTTTGTTCTGCTTTATCTAAATCGCGTGGAGTATGATCCAATAAGACTACAGGTAATGTATTATCAGCAGGAATAATCTTTTGCAGTGAAGCCCTGCCGTCACTACGGATAAGTGCAGCAACATCTTTGCGGCCGACTAGCAGAAAATGGTTATCAATAACGGAGTACTGATCAGCAAGAAGTCTTATGCCCTGCTTTTCAAGTAAATTCTTTGACCAGTCATATCCAAGATAATATTCATGGTTCCCTAATACTGCATACTTTCCAAGTGGTGCTTTGATACGTGCCAGCTCTTCAGCTGCTCCGGTAAAAACAGCATCATAATCATCCAAAATATCACCGACCATAAAAACCATATCAGGATGCAGCTTGTTAACCATGTTAACTATTGCCCCAACCCGATCACGAGTCATAAGTTTTCCAACATGCAAATCTGAAAATACGACAATTCTATATTCTTTAGTTGCATTTCTGCCCCCTGATAAATCAAAATCAATCTCTTTTACAACAGGTGATGTTGCATTGATATATCCACCGATCAACATCATACCTGAGACAAAACAAAGTAATGCAAATATTTTAATTCTGGGAACTCTAAAACCATTACCAAGTATTTTAAGTCCCCAATGGATGGGTTCAAAGCATAAGCCAACCGGGACCATACAGGCGATAATTGCGGCCCAGCTATACCCGGTTCCTTGTAAAACAATTTTTAATAAATACGGTAAGTCTGCTCGAAAAAAAAGAGAGACCGGCAGTGCAATTGTCATAAAATCAGTAGCAAGAAGTACTACTCTCTTTATCTTAGGATTTTCAACCAGCATCCGGCATATCCAAAGCCGGATATACAGGTAGCAAAGAAAATATATAATCGTAGCTTTTACGTAAAATGACATTTAACAAAACTCTCATTAGTAAGAATATTTTAAAGACTATTAACTTTAATCACCCTCAACTGATCAGATAAATATCTTATTCTTATTTCCAGCAGGATACATAAAAAATGGCTGCCCGTAACCACAGACAGCCATTTTATAATTTTTAAATAAGAAAATATTATGCGGAACATTTATTACGGGCAGTATAGGCTTTTGCCAGTCCTCCACCGGAAGTCTCCCGATAAAGACTTGGTAAGTCATGCCCCGTTTCCCGCATTACCGAGACAACTTCGTCAAAAGGAATCCGATGAGAACCATCTGATAGAATAGACATTTGAGCACGGGCAAGAGCACGTGTAGCAGCGCAGGCATTACGTTCGATACATGGAATCTGAACCAAACCGTCAACTGGATCGCAAGTGAGGCCTAGATGATGTTCAAGCCCCATTTCAGCAGCATATTCGATCTGACGCAACGTCCCACCCATAAGCTGGGTGGCGGCCGCAGAAGCCATGGCACATGCAGAACCTACTTCACCCTGACAACCAACTTCCGCTCCGGAAATAGAAGCATTAACCTTGATTACATTTCCAAACAGGCCAGCAGTTGCAAGAGCTCTTAAAATATCATTTTCTTTATGATTATGGATATCCTGCAAATACTTTAAAGCAGCAGGAACAATTCCGCATGAACCACATGTCGGAGCAGTTACAATAACTCCCCCTGCAGCATTTTCTTCAGACACAGCCAAAGCGTAAGCTGTCGTCATGCCGGTAAACTGCATGTCCGGTCCAGCAAGGCGTGTTTTACGATAATAAGCTTTAGCCTGACGCCTGAGACCGATAGAGCCGGGCAGAACACCTTCTTCTTCAATACCACGCTCGAGCGACTCTTCCATCACTCTCCATATTTCACGTAAAAAATCCCAGATTTCCGGTCCCTCACGCTGTTCAACGTATTCCCAATATGTAATCCCTTTATCTTCACAATAAGCCATTATGGATTCAATTGTTGTCAGATCGTATACAGGCGAAGCACTTATCGCTGAAACGCCCTCTTCACGAATAGCTCCACCACCGACACTGTATACCTTCCATGAACCAAAACAGTCACCGGAAGCATCTAACGCTTCAAAGAGCATTCCATTGGGATGTTCCGGCATACATTCTTCAGCTTTCCAGACAATTTCAGTCCGATCACTGCTTAGAACACTCAGCACAGCCCAATCAGTTAAATGTCCTTTGCCTGTAGCGGCGAGGCTTTCAAAAAGAGTTACACGAAACTTCTTAGCATTTGGATATTTATCCAGAAATTTTTCAGCAGCAAATCTAGGCCCCATAGTATGGCTTGAAGACGGCCCGACCCCAACTCGATATAACTCTCTCAATGACTCCATAAAAGCACCTGCATTTTTAATTGGATATTTTTTTACTAGCAACTTAAAGAGTACATATTACGAAAATATTAAAAAAGACATCTTTTTTATGGTCATTCATGAAAAAAAATTAGATTATAACAGATAAAAACTATACCCGACCTGTAAATATAAAATAACAGTCTCTAAATTTTCGCTGCGTTGGATCTTTTTAATAAAAAAGGAGCTGTATTTACTACAACTCCCCTTACTATGACCATATAAATAAAAAGATATTAATCTTCTCGTTTTTCATTTCCTATCCTTTCCATGTCTTCATCAAATGAAGAAATTTTCCATGGAAAAGATTTTCTGGCTGTCATAACCGCAAAGTTTTCTACTTCCTGCATCCACTGGCGATAATCTTCCAAAACTCTTTCTCCCAGAGGTGTAAGCGTACATCCTTTACGTCCTCTGGTTTTAAGTACAAGAGAATCTCCTAAAACATCTTCAGTGTTCTTAATCCTTCCCCATGCAGCCCTATAGGACATACCAAGTTCTTTTGCGGCCTTATTCAGCGATCCCTGTTTCTCGATCTGCTCCAAAAGCTGAGCACGCCCAAGCCCGAACAGCATACCTTCCTCTGTTTCAAGCCAAAGATTCAACCTTACTCTGGGGCAGAAATCTTCTTCACCCGACATTTAATATCCTCCTAAAAATTAACACCACTCTACAACTTCTATGTTTTTCTTAACACAAATTGACCAGACTGAAAACAACTCTTGCATTTATTAAAACTGTAATTAACTTTAGCCTCCTGTGCTAAATCGGACTTTTATCTGATTTACCTATAAATAATTTTAAATATGTTGATCTTAATTTACATAAATACGGAGCCTCGCTTTTTATGAATATTACAACTGCAGACATGACCAACTCTCCATATAAAACCATATGGAATTTGTCGTGGCCGCAAATTTTAATGATGATTTTTCACCTGATGATCGGTTTGATTGACGTATGGGTTGCGTCCAAACTCGGGCGCGAAATTCAGGCATCAATGGGCATGATAAGCCAGTCGCTATTCTTTTTTCTGGTAGTTGCTGTAGCTACAGCTAACGGATCAGTTGCAGCAATCAGTCAATCCATTGGGGCTGGACGCATTCTACGGGCCAAACGATATGTAGGGCTGTGTATTATTCTTGGGGCTGTTCTAGGGTCTATTATTTTCATCCTGGGATTTCCATTTCGCAATGGTCTCCTGACCATATTGCAAGTTCCGGATGAGATGAGACATATTATGGAATATTTCATTGAAATTTTTCTATATATGCTTCCTCTTTATTACATGCTGATTATCACCAACGCAGTTTTCAGAGCACAAAAGAAAGTCATGCTGCCGCTCTATAGTATGATAATAGTGATGACTCTTAATACAATAGGTGATCTTGGTTTTGGAATGGGTATGTGGGGTTTTCCCAATATGGGCTTCAAAGGACTTGCATGGGCGACCTTATGTTCAATTTCTGCCGGAGCACTCTTCAACATTGGTGTTCTCTACAAGACAGGATATCTGCGCCGGAAGTGCTTTGCCCCCATTCGGTGGGTAAAAAAAGCTTTTCCCTATCTTTTCAAAGTAGCCTGGCCAAATGGTCTTATGCAAATTGTCTGGCACTCAGGATATCTGGTTTTATATTCAATCACCGCCAGTCTACCGGAGAATAATATTATAGCCCTTGCAGGGATGACCGCCGGTATACGCATTGAATCAATTCTGTTTCTCCCGGCCTTCGCATTTAATATGACAGCCTCAATTATTATTGGACATTATCTTGGAGAAGGCAGACCTGAAGAAGCTAAAAAATTCGGATATAGAATTCTTTTTCTGGCTATAGCATTTTTAGGAATTATAGCTATGGGACTGTGGCAGATTATTTATCCTGTCACCGCAATCATTGCACCTGATAAAGTCGTACTTGATGAAGCTGTTAACTATCTTTATTATAATATGTTAGCAATCCCATTCACCCTGACTTCAATGATTATGGCCGGTGCCCTTAACGGGGCAGGCGCAACAATTTATAATTTATTTATTTTTGCTATCACTGTCTGGGGATGCAGACTCCCGCTTGCGTATGTTCTGGGGCATCAAGTTATGCACTCTGCAACAGGCATCTGGATGGCAATGCTTATATCGCAAGGACTGCAGGCAAGTATCATTTTTTATACGTTCTCATGCCGCAATTGGCAGAAGTTCAGTATGATTAAGAAAAGAAACAACAAAAGGATTACAAATGAGTAGCGAATTCAAGCCAATTACTCTTGAATGTCAGGATAAATTTGATCAGGCACTTGCAGCCTGCCCTCAACTTACATCAGACTATACCTTCGCCAATATCTGGGGTTGGACCAACCATTACGGACTTGAACTGCGATGCAGCGATAGCAACCTTATCCATATACGCTGCACAAAACCTGAAGTAGTACACTGGGCTCCTATTGGGGACTGGTATTCAGCAGACTGGACAAAATGCGAGCTTATGAACACACCCGGAACCAAGTTCACCAGAGTTCCGGAAAAACTTGCCAACCACTTGCAGGAAATTTTCGGAGAGAAACTACACGTTGAAGAATGCCGTGATCATTTCGACTACGTCTATTCAGTGCAGGATCTTATTGAATTACGTGGTAATAAATTTCACAAAAAGAAAAATCTGTATCGTCAGTTCATGAAAAAATATGACTACGAATATCGTGAAATTACTCCAGATTGTGTTGAAGAAGTTCTTGAAATGCAACTGGACTGGTATAGATGGCAAGAAGAAAATAACTACTCCGAAGCCCTTGATGCTGAGAATGAGGCTATCGCAAAAGTACTCAAAGAAATTGACACAATCAAGAATCTTACCGGAGGTACACTGCGTATAGACAACCGTATTATAGCCTACACCATCGCCGAACCACTCGGAGATGATACAATCGTGATTCACTTTGAAAAAGGAAATACGTATTTCAAAGGTGTTTATCAGGCTATTAATCAGATGTTTCTCGAAAACTCAGCCAGTGACAGAAAATTTGTCAATAGAGAACAGGACCTAGGTGAACCTGGATTACGCAAAGCCAAGCTTTCATACAATCCGGTAGATTTCATGAAAAAATATGAAATAACAGTTTTGTAGCATGCTGCTTACTCCTGCTGACAGAAGAAGAATTGTAGTATTGGGGCTGGATGGACTTCCAGCCCCTCTTGCTTTGCGCTGGGCTGACAGATTGCCGAACTTAAAGAGAATAGCCGGCAAAAACAAACCACTGAATGCTGAAATACCAGAATTATCTCCCGTAAACTGGACTTCATTCTTTACAGCACAAAAACCGGAAAAACACGGAGTATACGGTTTTACCAGCCTAGATAACCAAAAATATACCTTATCCATTAATAATTTTGATCAGGTACTATGCCCTACTATTTTTGATAGACTTGGGGAGAATGGGCTGATCAGTAAAGTTATAAATCTGCCTAATACATATCCTGCAAAGCCGTTGCGAGGAATGCTTATTGCCGGATTTGTAGCTCAGTCGATTGATAAAGCGGTATACCCACCTTTTTTGTCTGGAATGCTTAAGTCTGCAGGCTTTATGCTTGAAGCAGATACAACGAAAGGAATAATGGACCCGGCGTATCTATTTGATCAGGTCAGCAAAACTCTTGATTGCAGGATAAACGCTCTGGAAATGCTCTGGAATGATCTTGCATGGGATTTATTTGTAATGGTTTTTACAGAAACGGATAGACTTTTTCATTTTTTTTATCCTGCTTTTGAAGATGAGAGTCATCCATTACACAATCTCTGTACAGAATTTATGATCAAGTGGGATAAAGCAATAGGTATAGTACTTGATAAATTCGAAACATTGCCGGAGCCTAAAAAATTAATCGCTTTTGCCGATCACGGCTTTACTTCACTTAAAACAGAAGTTGACCTGAACACTTTTCTCGTTCAGCACGGCTATCTTCAATACTCACATCCGGCTGAGGATCAATGGGATTCCACGGTTATCAGCTCAGACAGCAAAGCATTTGCCTTAGATCCAGGCAGAATATATATCCATACTTCAGACCGTTTCAAAAGAGGAAATGTTGACTCTGCGCTTACATCACAAATGTCTTATGAAATAAAGTCAGCGCTCATGGCTCTTGAATTTAATGGCCAAAAAGTGATGGAATCTGTTTTGACAGGAACTGAAGCATATGGGAACAATGCAATCGGAAACCCGCCGGATTTAATCTGTACGGCAAATTCTGGCTTTGACCTGAAAGCTAAATTTGACCGCACTGAAATATACGGGTTTCACGGCAGAACCGGGACTCATACGCAGAAGAACGCTTTTTTCTATAGCTCGGACGGACAACAGATAGACTTTATGCATCAGACAGGACAAATGGTTCTTGACTGGTTCAACTGTCCATTGCAAGACGACGCTAAAGGTCAGGATTAAGATTCACACCTTTCCAAAGATTAACACGTGTTAAACTGCCAATCTCGATTAATAAAAGCTAAGATCGGTACAAAAGTTTTTTAGAAATTTAAAAAACATTTACAAAGCTTATTTGAGCCAAAAGAAATAACAAACTGATTTCTAAAGAAAAAGTCATAACTACTTAAGATATAAATATGATAGATTTTAAAAATGAATTGAATGCTGCCCAGTTTGAAGCTGCCACCCACCCGCAAGGACCCGTTCTGGTTATAGCCGGAGCAGGCAGTGGAAAAACACGAACTATCGTTTATAGACTTGCATGGCTGGTGGAACAAGGCATACCGCCTGAATCTATTCTGCTTATGACGTTTACCCGCAAAGCAGCGCAGGAAATGCTTTCTCGAACAGAGCAGATTCTTGGCAGGCCGCTTCACGGTACAAACGGTGGAACTTTCCACGCTTTTGCCTTTTCAGTCCTGCGACAAAATGCAGCTGAAATAGGATTTCCAAACGGTTTTAATCTTATGGACCGCAGTGATTGCGAGGGTGTTGTCAAAGAAGTTAAAGACAGTCTCGGTTTTGGAAAAAAAGACCGTTCATACCCTAAAAAAGCTACCCTGCTGGATATGGTGACTAAATCCCGTAACAAAGAAGTACCTATTGAAACGCTGGTTAACACTGAGGCATATCATCTTGCTACCTATTCGCAAGAAATGGAAGAAATAGCCAAGGGATACGCTATCTACAAAAAGCAACACGGCCTCATGGATTATGATGACCTGTTGTTCTATCTTGAAGAACTGCTGTCTAAAGACAAATTTCTACGTAATTCACTGCGCAGCCGCTATCAGTACATTATGGTCGACGAATATCAGGATACCAATCTTGTTCAGGCACGTATTGTAAAACTGCTGGCTGGTGAAAATGGAAATGTTATGGCCGTCGGTGATGATGCTCAGTCAATATATTCTTTTCGCGGTGCAGATGTTACTAATATTCTTAAATTTCCGGAAATTTTTGAAGACGTTAAAATTGTGCGTCTTGAACAAAACTACCGCTCTACCCAGCCGATACTGGATCTGACCAACGCAATCCTGGACGGTGCAGCAACTAAGTTTGATAAAAAACTTTTTACTGAAAAAACATGGGGTAATAAACCACAATTAATGGTCCCGCTCAGCGATTTCAGCCAGTCAAACCGTATATTGGACAAAATAATTGAGTTACAAAAAAAACATGGCCCAGAAGAAGTCGCTGTACTTTTTCGCGCTGGATATCAGAGTTACGGGCTGGAAGTTGCGCTGAAGCGGCTTGGTGTTGGCTACAAAAAGTATGGAGGGCTCAAATTCAACGAAGCCGCTCATATCAAAGATGTACTGGCATTCATGCGTCTAATTACAAACCCGGCCGATATTATTGCCTGGCAGCGTACGCTTGGGCACATTAAAGGCGTCGGACCAAAGACAGCTCAAAAAATTGCCCATAGCGTAATTTCCGGCGACCAGAAGACAATGGGAAAATTCGTTAATAAATATCCCCTGCTGAAAGAAGTTCTTTTAGATATTGACGGTCTACGCAAAAAAAATTCATCGCCTGCAACATGCCTTGAAATAATTATACCTCTCTACAAGCCGATTTTAATCGCAGAGTACCCAGATGATTACCCTCGACGTGAAGCAGGTATCGAACAGCTCTGTCAGATTGCCTCAAATTACGATGATCTGCAGGATTTTCTTACAGATATGTGCCTTGATCCTGATCAACACAATGAAGAAGAAAAAGTTGAAAATTCTGTAACCCTCTCCACAATTCACTCTGCAAAAGGACTTGAGTGGGATGCGGTCATCATTCTTGATCTGGTGGAAGATAGATTCCCTTCAAAAAAATCAATGCAAAAACCTCTGGAATATGAAGAGGAGCGCCGACTGCTTTATGTTGCCTGCACACGGGCACGCAAAGAACTCATCATGTCTGCACCAGCATCAATCAAAATGAGGAATGCTGATTTTTCAGAACCTGCTATTCCCAGTCCTTTTGTTCGTGAGCTGGATACGGTTCTTTTTGATGAACTACAGGAGTCATACTCAGGTGGCATGAATCTGAAGAAGAATACTCCTATTGAATTTCCTAAAGCATCTTCATCATCCCCAAGCCCTGCAGGTTCAAAAAAATCAGGACATATGAAAATGGGCCACTGCAAGCATAAAATATTCGGCAAGGGAAAAATTATAGAACGAATCGAACCCAACAAACTCCGCATCAATTTCCCCGGTTTCGGACCTAAGGTTATTGTAGAAGATTTTGTTGAACTTCTTTAGGAATCCGTATGACCAGTTTAAGATCAGAGCAAGATTTTCTAAAATTAATAGACACTTACTTCCCTGCTGAAAATGGACATGTAACATTAGGAAGAGGCGATGACAGCTCTATTCTGCGTACGGACAAAGAACTGTGTATCAGCAAAGATCTTTTCCTTGAGGATATACACTTTCGACGCTCCTACTTTTCGCCAGCTGATATCGGGTACAAATCTTTAGCTGTAAATATTAGTGACATTGCCGCTATGGGCGGACAGCCACGCGGTTTTGCACTTGGTCTGATTATTCCACCAGATCTTGAAGCAAATTTCTGGGAGCCGTTTTTCAAAACCATGTCGGCACTAGCTAAGGAAAACGGACTAATTCTGGCTGGAGGGGACCTTTCTAAAGGACAATATCTTGGAATTTCAGTTACCGTGTGGGGTGAAACAGCAACTCACGGCAAATTTCTTACACGTGGAAATGCCAGACCAGGAGATATTCTCTTTCTACATGGACAGACAGGCATGGCACGAACGGGATTACTTAGTCTTGAAGAGCTTGGCCCAGCTGCGGCAAAGAACTATCCGGAATGTGTAAAAGCACACCTAAGACCGGCAATGCGAGTTGAAGCAGGTCTTAAGCTGGCAGCATCTCCTCATATACGAGGTCTGATGGATCTGTCAGACGGCCTAGCGAGGGATCTGCCACGTTTTCTGGCTAAATGTGAAGGTTGCGTCGGTGCAGACATAACACTGCCAGAATCAGCATTACATTCAGAAATAATCAGCTATGCCAAATCAAAATTCATATCCCCTTCAGAACACGCCTATCAAGGTGGAGAGGACTATGCTTTATTCGGGGCAGCATCAGCTGAATATTTTGATGAACTATGCAATGAGATTGAAGGGATACAAGCAATAGGCACAGTCACAAATAATGGCAAATTTTTTCTAAATGAAAATGAATATACCGCGACTGGATTTGACCATTTTTCATAAATTATTCAGAATCAAAAATCTTCGAAAAAAACATCAAATAAGTACAATTAATGTGAGACAATTACGAAGCTATATAATTTAAACCATTTAATATTAACCAATTTTACTGTAGTATTATAGTTATATTATTTCCGAAATTTTAAAAATTATGCATTCCGCTTTTAGTTGTCTTATTTTTTTGGTTAACCCAGAATAATGCAGAGGAATTATGGATACAACACTTAAAATTATCGGCTATATCCGCTCAGAATTTAAAAAAAGATCAGAAACTCCTAAACAGGGAAATGAAGGTGGTATTGAAGCCATCGTTGAAATCAACGAAGAATTTGCTGACGCACTGGATGGTCTTATTGAGGGAAGTAAGATTGTTCTTCTTTCATGGCTTCACGCTGCGGATAGACACTACCTGAAAGTACACCCTAGAGGAGACGAATCAAGGCAAAAACGTGGTGTTTTTTCGACACGTTCTCCTGACCGCCCTAACCCGATAGGTATTCACCAAGTCACTGTAACAGAAATAAATGGGTTAATACTAAAAGTCAGCCCGCTAGAAGCAATAGACGGCACACCGCTGGTAGACATTAAAAATGACTACCAGTCCAAATAATTAAACAACTAACCCACGGGGCCGGCTTTTATATACCAGCCCCGTGTGGGATATTCCATCGATAATGTATATCGTGAAATCTCGGGCTATTAATTACCGTGGACGATAAGTAATTCTGCCGCGAGTAAGATCATAAGGTGAAAGCTCAACGGTAACTTTGTCACCGGGCATAACTCTGATGCGGAATTTACGCATTTTACCTGAAATATGAGCAAGAACTTCATGACCGTTTTCAAGCTCTACACGAAACATTGCGTTTGGAAGAGCTTCTTCCACGGTACCATTAACTGCAATTCCTTCTTCTTTAGCCAAAATCATTCCTCGTAAATCTTATAAATTACAAAGTAAAAAAGCCCGCTTGCGCATATGCGACAGCGGGCTCAATTGTTGACCCTTCCCTACTGAGGGAAACATCAAGACTGTCTTAGGTACAAAATGGTTTTGATGAGAATAATATTTTCTCACCAGCCCAAAAGGGCTTTATACCAAATCGCAACAAATTACCAGCGTCTAGGACGTGGTTCACGAGGACGGGCTTCATTAACTTTCAGATTACGGCCACCGAAATCACTTCCATCAAGACTTTCAATAGCCTGAATTGCGCCGTCATCTTCCATTTCAACAAAACCGAATCCGCGGGGGCGGCCTGTTTCACGATCAGTAATGAGTTTGACAGTAAGAACTTCACCAAACTCTTCAAAAGCGGCCTTTACATCATCCTCAGAAGCACTCCAAGGAAGATTACCCACGTAAATGTTTTTCGACATTTCTCAAAACTCCATAAAGCGTTAAAACTTAAACCAAAACCAGACAGCCGTCCTCGAATTTACATATTCGCTACGACCAACTATCCTAAATTCAGTATAACCCGCTGACTTAGGATAATTCAACAAAATACCTATACAGACAATCTATGATATTCGGCTGATATCCGGTATCCTAATATGCCCCTTAACCCATAACAGATAAAAGAGCAATAGGCCTGCGCAAAATATATAAGTAAAATACTTATTTTTTGCACAAGCCTATAAATATTAAAAAAGAAGCAGCGACTTATTTTTTAAGCCAGCTCATCATTTTACGGAGTTCACCACCAACCTGTTCGATCTGGTGCTCAGCATTAATGCGACGCATTGCGCTGAAATGAGCTTTTCCAGACATATTTTCTACGATGAATTCTTTTGCAAACTCACCCTGCTGGATTTCTTTAAGGATCTTTTTCATTTCTTTGCGGCTTTCTTCGTTAATAACACGAGGGCCACGAGTCAGATCACCGTACTCAGCAGTATCAGAGATGGAATCGCGCATCTTTGCAAGACCACCTTCGTAGATAAGATCGATAATAAGCTTGCATTCATGCAGACACTCAAAATATGCAATTTCAGGTTTGTAACCAGCTTCTACGAGAGTTTCAAAACCAGCTTTGATCAGCTCAGAAAGACCACCACAAAGAACAGCCTGTTCACCGAAAAGGTCAGTTTCAGTTTCTTCACGGAAAGTGGTTTCAAGTACGCCGGAACGAGTTGCGCCAATACCTTTAGCGTAAGCAAGAGCAAGGTCAAAGGCTTTACCAGAAGCGTCCTGATGAACAGCAATGATTGCAGGAACAGCTCCGCCTTCAGTGTAAGTACGACGAACAAGATGACCAGGTCCTTTAGGAGCTGCCATGATTACGTCCACATCTGGAGTTGGTACAATCTGCTCAAAATGAATGTTAAAACCATGGCCGAAAGCGAGGATGTTACCGGGCTTAAGGTTGGGAGCAATATCATTTTTGTAAACTTCAGCCTGAACCTGATCGGGCAGAAGGATCATAATAAGATCAGCCTGCGCTGCTGCTTCTGCAGCACTTACAGGCTCAAAACCATGTTCTTTTGCCAGATCATAGTTAGCTCCACCGGGGCGCTGACCTACAACAACTTTAATCCCGGAATCGCGAAGATTCTGTGCATGAGCATGCCCCTGACTACCGTAACCGATGATTGCAACTGTCTTATCTTTGAGCAGATTCAGATCAGCGTCTTTTTCATAATAAACTTTCATTGCTTTCTCCTGATTTTATCTTTGTCTCGGGCACGAAACATAACAATAGTTTCCCAGATAACCCATCCTTGAAAAGGTTATCCGGAGCTACAAACTGTGCCGAATTTGTTTGAAATTTAACTAAATTTGCAAGGCGCGCTTCATAGCAACGCTTCCTGTGCGGGCGATTTCCTTGATTCCAAAGCGGGACAGCAGATTGATAATGGCTTCAATCTTGCCATTATCGCCAGTAATCTCAATTGAGAGTTCATCCACGCTCACATCAACAACTTTGCAGCGGAAGATATCAACAATACGAAGAATTTCCGCACGTTTTGCATCTTCAGCGTTAACTTTGAGAATGGCCATTTCTCTTTCAACGGATTTATGTTCCGTAAGATCAACAACCTTAATCACAGTCACGAGCTTTCTGAGCTGCTTTACGATCTGCTCAATTATCTGCTCTTCGCCGATAGTGCTGATGGTCATGTGGGATACGCCCTCTTCCAAAGTGGGAGCAACATTAAGGGATTCAATATTGAATCCGCGCCCGCTGAAAAGTCCTACTACTCTGGAAAGAACTCCGGGCTCGTTTTCCACTGTAACGGATAAAGTATGTCTCATTTATGACATCCTCCTAAACGAGTAGCATATCGGTTAACGAAGCACCGGCAGGGACCATGGGGTACACATTCTCTTCCGGATCAACACGGACATCGACAATAACAGGTTTATTCAGAGCAAAAGCCTCTTTTAATACCGGTTCGACATCCTTCTCTTCGGTAACACGAAAACCCGCAGCACCGTATGCTTCTGCAAGCTTAACAAAGTCAGGCTGAGCATCCATACATGTTTCGCAGTAATTTCGGTTGTAAAAAAGTTCCTGCCACTGGCGGACCATTCCGAGATATCCGTTATTTAAAATAACAATTTTTACGGGAAGGTTGTTACAGACAGCAGTCATCATTTCCTGAATATTCATCTGAATTGATCCGTCTCCGGCAATATTAACAACGAGCTTGTCAGGGAAAGCCATCTGTGCACCAATCGCCGCGGGAAAACCATAGCCCATAGTGCCTAATCCACCAGATGAAAGAAATGATTTGGAACGTTTAAACTTGTAAAATTGAGCAGCCCACATCTGATTCTGACCGACTTCGGTAGCAATAATTGCGTCCCCGTTGCTGATTTCATAAACCTTTTCAACAACAAATTGAGGCTTAATAAATTTGCTACCTTTTTTATAACGCAGGGGATGAATTTCAGACCATTCCTGAACCTGCCGAACCCACACGGCATGAGAAACTTCCCAGTCAATTGACTTTGACTTAAGCTCCATTTCACTCTTTAAAGCTGACAGTGCGCTCTTACAATCTGCAACAAGCGGAACATGTACAGCTACATTCTTTTGAATTGAAGTGGGGTCAATATCGATATGAACAAGAGTGGCTTTAGGGGCAAATGTACTGACTTTTCCAGTAACACGGTCATCGAACCTCGCCCCGATTGCCAAGACGAGGTCCGCATTATTGATAGCCATGTTTGCGGCATAGGTTCCATGCATTCCCAGCATTCCCAGCCAAAGCGGGTCATTGCCAGGAAAGGCGCCCAGCCCCATGAGAGTTGCAGTCACCGGAATGTTCAGACTCTTAGCGAGCCATGTCAATTCATCCTCAGCTCCAGAGCTGATAACCCCTCCGCCAGCATAAATCAAGGGCCTTTCAGCCTTTTCGATTAATTTAGCGACTTTTTTTATCTGACGCGTATGCGGTTTCAGATTCGGGTTATAGCTTCGTAGCGACACATCTTCGGGCCATACGAACTCGAATTTCTGCTGCATAATATCTTTAGGCAAATCGACCAAAACCGGACCGGGTCTGCCTGTGCGGGCTAGATAAAATGCCTGCCGGACGGTAAAAGCCAGATCTTTTATATCTTTGACCAGATAGTTATGCTTTGTACAAGGTCTTGTGATCCCAACTATATCAACTTCCTGAAAAGCATCATTTCCAATTAACGGAGTTGGGACCTGTCCGGTAAATATAACCACCGGAATCGAGTCCATATATGCAGTCGCAATACCTGTTACAGTATTTGTTGCTCCCGGCCCTGAGGTCACGAGACAGACTCCTACATCGCCAGTAGCGCGAGCATAGCCGTCTGCGGCATGGATTGCCCCTTGTTCGTGCCTTACCAAAATGTGCTTAAACGGATAATTGGGCAGCTCGTCGTAAATATCGATTACAGCTCCTCCAGGGAACCCGAAAACGACGTCTACACCCTCCTTTTTCAGACATTCAAGAAATATCTGAGCTCCGGTGAGCTCCATGGCAAATCTCCCTTCTATTTATGCTTGTCGAGCAAAGATTGCAACTTTGTCTTACCAGCGAGTTTCTTTTTTTTCAGCGCCTTAACTTCCTGAATTTCTGTTTCGCTCAAGAAAGATTTAGCTTCCAACTTATCAATGAGTTTCTTGTATTCGTTGTGCTGGGTCCATAGAGCACTGATGTCACTGTCCTGTCCAACTAGATTCTCGATCAGATCAATTTCTCTCTGTTCCATTTGAAACTCCTTTGAAAGGGTTGCAATTCATGCATTTGACGGAATAATACCAGCCCAATGCGGTTCAACATCGGATTCAACCAGTAAAACCTTTTTACGGTTGGTTTGTCCTGATGCAATGGAAATATTGCGATTTTTAAGGCCCAGACGGGCTGCAATAAATTTGGCAAGAGCCTTATTAGCTTTGTTATCTACAGCGGGTGCGTTTATTTTAACCCGTACACTGTCCTGATACTCACCGATAATACACACATTTTTAGCACCGGGCTGTACCCATACGGAAACCTTCCACGATTGGCTTCCGCATTGCCTTATGTAAGATGGGAGTTCAGTTATAACTTCGTTCACTTGGCTTTTTTGAAGAATTTAAGTTTTGATTCGATGGCTTCAACCTTCTCAAGCTCGGGATCCCCGATCTCAAGGGTTTTGAGATGAGATTCAAGCAATGCCTTAAGCTCCACTTCAAATCTCGTCCTTTGCCTTTTCAACTCATTTATATCTTCATGGATTTGCGCCAGACGGTTATGAGCCTGCTGTAAAATAACTTCAGCTCTAGAATGAGCCTCATTAATAATAACCTCAGCTTCTCTTCTGGCTGCGGCTTTGAGATCGTCAACCATTTTTTGGGTAGTCATCAAGGTGTCCCGCAGAGTTTCTTCACGCTGACGGAACTCGGTGATGGTATTCTCGCGACGACCGACCTTTTTCAAAAGCTGCTTTTTTTCATCGGCAGTAGAGCCTAGAACGTCAGCAAGCTCAATCATCAGCTGGTCAACTTCGCTTTTTGAATACCCGAATAATGATTTGGAGAATTTTTTATTGAGTAAGTCAATCTTTGAAAGACTCATACCCACCTCCGAGTGTTACATTCCATAAGCCAATCTAGTCAGATTTCCCACCAAAATAATGTCAATCATCTGAATCACCAACAATACAACAATGGGAGAAAGATCAAAACCGCTGATATTTACAAAGGGAAGATACTGTCTAACCTTGGCAAAGACAGGTTCTGTTACACCGCGTAGAAAACGAACAATGGGATTGTACGGATCTGGGTTAACCCAGGTAAGCAGGGCAGAAATAATTACAACCCACATATAGAGATTTAGTACAAGCGAAAGGACCTTCGCAACGGCAAGAATAACATAATCCATCTTAAATACTCCTAACGGATTAGACCGGAAGATCGTGCTCCCGATCTTGAGTATAAATTGTCACAGCAGGACCCAAGAATCAACTCTTTTTAGCCATTTTGCGACAATTGTGTTTTATTTAATAACGAAAACCAATTTTGAATTACTAAAATACGCATAATTAACTTAATTTGCGAGACATATTTACTAAAGAATACAGGCACCCCAGTCCGGCGAACTACGAACAGCTACAATCAGCCCAGACATCATTCTTAGCTTTCTCAAGCAAGTTTGAAAGAACCCAATAATCATTAATATGCAATCTGGCATTTAAATTTGGGTTACGATAAGCCCAGAATTCAACACCGGCCTGTTCCGCGCAACTCTCATCAACCCAAGTATCACCGATATAAACGACTTCTTCTGGCTTCATAGACCACTTGCTCAAAATATAATGAACACCCTCAGGATGTGGCTTAGAATTGGGCAACATTCCATAGGTTACAGCAGGAGAAAAAAAGTTTTCAATTCCAAACCGCTGCAAAATAGCAGGAAGTGAGTCCCCTCGGTTAGTATTTATAGCTGCACGGATTTTATTGGTTCTGAGCCATTCCAGCACTCTGGTCAAACCATTCTCAACTTCAATTAAATCAGCTGCTTTAATAAGATCAGGATTCTCGCGGATACTTAGTGCCTCATCATGAACATCAGCAGGCAAAATATGCTTTAAAGCTTCTTCATTAGTATGTGCATGTACAAATTTTTCTTCATCTGCAGTCATAGGTTCCAAGTCATAATTAGATTTAAACCAATTATAATACCACTTATTTGCTTCAAATGAATTAATAAGAACTCCATCACAATCAAAAATGATACCTTTAATATTTTTCAATACATTAGGAGGAGTTATATCGCTGAGATATACAGCTTCCATTTCTTAAATCCCCTTTAAATTTTCAGTTTGTGTCGGAGCAAAAACGATAGTAAATTCACGATCCAACCACGGCCTTTCTTCAGGCAGACTGGAGAGTCCCAGAAGTTTCCAGACTTTTTCACTAAGAGCCATAGCCTTTTCAGTAAGCAGCCCTTCTTTCTCATAAAAATCAAATTCACGATCACGCCAAAATGATACAGCTTCAATATCAGCGGTAACAAGCACTGAACTTTCAGGCAAAAGAATTGAGAACCCTTCAAGAACCTTTTGCCACGGCAAAAATAAATTTCCAACGCCCATGCCAGGAGCGTGAGAGATTAAACCGCCGAGAGCCATCGCACTACGCCCATCTTCGTCTTCATCGAGTCCGAGACTCTCACCAAAACCGGACCATTTATCACTCAAGGTCTTTTCTAAACCTACCAGCTCAAGATGTTTTTCCTCATAGGCATAAACAAGAGCCAGAACAACTTGATTCTGAATTCTTGCCGCTTCATTATCTTCCTCCTCTACTTCAGGAGAAAGACGGGCATTAAGTTCAGCCTGAATGGCTGATGTTGTTTCACCAAAATAATCTTTGTCATTGGACGGAGGCTTTGCAATAACTTTAAACATTTCACCTAGGCTTTCACCATAGCTGATAAAATCATCGACCATACGGCGACATATCTTGGGTTCTACCGGAAGATCTTCAGGACGAAAAAAAGAGATACCGCCACTTTCTTCGCGGTCAATACCCGGATCAAAAATAGCGGCTCCGTCGACTTTTTGAGAAATAAGCTCTTCGTGTAATTGAGGAAAATATATCAACATGATCAGGCTCCATTGATTCTATCTATTAAATAAGACTATACATTTCAGCAAGACAACACATCAGAATATGCATAAAATAAATTTATTCTAGGGCTTAAATCGACTGCAAACACCTTCACATTCAGGTATTTCATAAAGACATACTTCATTATAAACGGCAGAGCAAAAGGGAAATTCAGCTTCATTATCCAAAACTATCTTTCGGCACAGAACTTCAGATTTCAAGAGTTCTTCCATTCTTTGTTCCCAAAGAACAGAAAATGCATGTTCATCCAGTTTAAAATTTTCAGCCTGATGCAAAAGTTTATCATACTCATCTTCAAGCCCTTTTAGGACATTACACCGCCAATTAATATTATAACCAGGGTTAAGCTCCTCTTCATAAAAGCACTTTCCGTTCTGATAAAACCGACATGTTCGACCAGGCATTTTTGTAATTTTTGCCAAAAAGATCCCCTTGGGCAACTCCTATACTATAATCACTCAGCCCACATGATGTTAGTGGATGAATTATGTACGCAAATGAAGTTTGTAAAGGTTAAAAATTTAAATTTTTCGTGCCGTTCTGAGTTTAGAAGACATTCTTGACCTAATAGCCCTGCGTGTGTAAAAGTTCACTACCGTCTAGCATTGGAGGAATAAAATGTTCGGTTTAGGAATCACAGAAATTCTTTTGATTTTAGGGATTATTATATTGATCTTCGGAGCTAAAAAATTACCCGAAGTAGGAAGCGGACTGGGCCGTGCAATTCAAAATTTCAAAAAAGCAAGCAGTGAGTCTGAAGAGATTGACGTAACTCCGTCAAAAGATAAAGACAAAAACGCTTAATCAGCTCTCAAAGTTTTCAATTAACGAAGACTTTATACAAAACCTCAGTCTAAAAAAATTGACTGGGGTTTTTATTTTGCCTCAATCTCGTTGAACATGGCCATACCTTTTCTTAGATATATGGCTCCAGAAATAAGTGTAAAAAAGGCTGTAAGAAACTCAGCTTTTGCTTGTATAAAATAAAGATTAACCCCAAAAGCAAGACGGCAAAGAACCATAAAAACAACTAAAAGTTGCAAAGCTGTGGTAAACTTGCTGCTCCAGAGCGGAGATATTTTTTTCTCTACGTTCGCACCATAAAACTTAAGCAGGCTAAGCCCCCCAACAATGATCATATCACGGGAAATAACCAAAACGGTAAGCCAATTGGAGATGTAGCCTTGAGCGGAAAGACAGAGAAAAGAAGTAATCAGCAAAATTTTGTCTGCAAGAGGATCTATCATTGAGCCGAATTCAGATCGTTGATCAAGAACCCGGGCCAGAAAACCATCCAAAGCATCAGAAAAACCCGCAATTATAAATAAGATCAAAGCTACAAAAAAATTCTGATCGAGATATGCAATTACAAATCCCGGTGTCAATAATACCCTAAAAAGAGTTATCAGATTAGGTAAGGTCCAGATTTTATTACTAGGCACAGCACCTTCTTTTGCTACTCGCCAGTAAGACCTTCAATGCTGAAAGTCAGCCCTCTTGGAGGGAGGTAGTCATTAAGATAACTTCTGAGTACCCACTGGTCTGACACTTCCAGAGACCAACTTGCAGAAACCACCGTTGGTTTCATTTCCACATCAAGAAGCTTAACTTCCTGGGCTGCAGAATCCCAAGTCTTAAGCTTACGTCCAAACTCAAGAACACCTTCAGGATTAAACCAGCCGCTTACTACAAGTACAGCTTTGGGATTCATAACTTCTCCGGCAGTCTGTTTCCCGTAATACTTTTCCCACAGATTGCGCCAGACAATTTCCATACTAGGCCCTGAATCACTCCATGAACCGGAAACGGACTTCAACTCACCACGCCAGCGTTTTCTGCTAACATGCTGCACCGAAAAAGTTACTATATTCTCATTTTCCGACCCTACTGTCGCATTCTGAAGAGCATAAAGATTCATGAGGCTTAAAATTTCTGCATCCTGCTTAACCTGCTGATCTTTATTTAGAGGATATTTACCATTTGAAATATTGATCATAGTTTCAACCGTGCTGTCTTCGGCTGCAAATAATCCCATCTTTCTCAGTACGTCTCGAAGCGACTTACGATTGATATTAACGTCGATACTTACGGAAATACCTTCTTTATCCTGCTTTACATCCATATCTTTATAACCGGAAATATATTCCTCATAATGCTTTCCAAAGGCAACCTTAAGAGCTTCGGTTCTTTCAGGTGAAAGTGATCCTGGAATCATGCGTATAGATTCAGAAAGCAAAGCCTGAGCAAAAGCCTCTGAAACAGCTTCATCACGCAAAGTCCGTACTGCAACTTTCTGCTCAGGATCAGCTGTCTTAAAAATTTGAACCTTTACTGCGTAGGCTGGAACTGCTGAACCAGCAATCATAACTGCAAGAATAACCAAAAGAAACTTCTTTATATCGATATAGAAAGTCAACTTGTAACTCCAGTCCGTGTTAGTTTATTGCTGATCCGAAACGACTTTTTTTTCACCCAGAGAGTCTTCCAAAATTTCATTTTCAGCTCCAGCCTTTAAAGCATCATCAGGAGCCACCTGTTCCTGCATTCCAGCATTTATCAATGGGCTGTCGACCAATACAACAACAGCACACTTTTCACTTACGGATTTACGCTTTAAAACGCCCCGCATTTTTGAACCGTCAACCAAAGACAAAATAAGATTACTCTTATTGCTTCCTTGTGTATTTACAGGCTTAACTATCAAGGGGAAATTACCAACCCGTGAACGAACGGCTTCAGTTGAAATATCGGTCACATAGGAAACCATGCCGTATTTTAAAGTCGAATCTCTGCTAACAGCAAATGGGCCGTATACACCAACGCCTTTACCATCATAAATAATTGGTAACAAAACGGGACTAATTTCAAGGCCTCTAGCATCAATGATTACTCCGCTACTTATAGCAGCCTTATCCTCATACACTTCTATATTTTCAGTTCCAGCAACGTCCGAACTGTCACTGTGCTTGCCGGAAATAGTCGGTGGAATGCCTGAAAGAAAAGGAATCGTAGGCGGAATAATTATAGATGAAAGACCATCATGAAGATTAAGTGAGGCCGTTACTTCTACTGCTCCAGAATCAACTAACGCAGTTGCAAGCAAAGAATTCTGAACAAATCCACGTAAAGAGTTCATGGTTTTAAGGTCATCTTTAAAATTGGAAGCAACACTTACGTCGTCAGTGAGTCGGAGTGAAAGCACGCTGTCAAGCAACATCTTACGGGACTCTACACCGCCCTGCCTTACGGCCAGAGCTCGTGTGCGTACGGGATCAAGAGAATCCTGCATGGGAAGAACTTCAGAAGTTGCTGCAACTAAACCATTTCCCCAATTAACCTTGCTGCCACCTTCTGTAGTTACAAGTCCACCAAAACCATTGCCACTATTTATATCCATGGATTCGGCAAAAGCTACGCTGGAAAATACCAACACGATAAACAGCGCACAAATTGTGAATAATCTCATTTTTTAATTCCAGAATGATAATTTGCAGTTAATCTTGCTGAAAAATCTTTATCCTTCCCAGCCACAATCCGCAAGCCATTGCTCAGTAAAGTTTACAGCCTGCTCATACTCTTCAGGGGCAAACCACTTAATATCTTTCTCACGTTTGAACCAGGTAAGCTGCCTTTTAGCATAAGCTCTGGTATTTTTAGCCCACAGCAGCCTTGCTTCTTCCAAACTAATTTCACCTTTAATATAATTGAGCAATTCAACACAGCCGATCCCTGTCCAACCCGGAGCATTTTCGTCAGGACAGTTTGCCCAAGCCTTGCGAGCTTCTTCAACGGCACCGGATTCAAGCATTGTATTAATCCTCAAATTAAGAAGCGGAGTCAATTCATCAAGTTCAACCTTAATCCCTATTTTTAAAAAATTATAAGGAGAAGGAGGAACTTCCCGACTATGCCACCATGTGAAATTCTTACCTGTAGCTTCATAAACCTCTAATGCCCGGGCATTACGCTGGCGATTGTTTGGATGAGTCCGCTTGCAATACTCCGGGTCAACTTCTTCAAGTTCAGCATAGAGAGCCGGACCGCCTTCCTCTTCCGCTCTTTTCCTTATCCGCTCCCTGATTTCATCTGGAATATCAGGAATCGGAGCAAGACCGGATGTCAGGCTTTGCAGATACATGCCAGTCCCTCCCACCAAAACAGGAAGTTCACTCAAGGCTGTTTCTTCAATCTTATTCTTCGCAAGAGCAACAAAACCGGCAGCATTCAAAACTTCCGTTGCCGACAGAAAACCATACAATTCATGTGGACAGACTGCTCTTTCTTCATCACTGGGCTGTGCAGTTATTACCGGAAAATCAGCATAAACCTGCCGGGAATCAAAATTAATTACCCGGATAGAAAAACGTTTAGCCATTCCAAGAGAAGTAGCTGTTTTACCTGCACCGGTTGGACCGAGTATGCATACAATAGGTCTGCGCTGATTCATTCTATTTTCCAGAAGAAGTAAGCCTTTCAATCACTTCGTCATAGATCTGACGCGGAACCAGCCCCTTAATATCTCCACCATTAACAGCAACATCTTTAATAATGGTTGAGCTTAAATACATCCATTTGTAATCTGTCATCAAAAAGACTGTCTGTATTTCGTTATCAAGACGCCTATTCATCAAAGCCATCTGGAATTCGTATTCAAAATCAGAAACCGCCCGTAAACCACGCATGATAACATTGGCAGGACTCTTCTCAACATAGTGGACCAAAAGCCCACTAAAAGACTCTACTTCAACCTGTGGATGATGCTCAAAAATACGTTTAGCCATATCAACACGCTCTTCCAGAGAAAATTTACAATTCTTGGAAGTACTTCCTGCAACAGCAACAATTACTTTATTAAAAGTCTTGATGCCACGCATGACTAACGAAAAATGACCACGGGTAAACGGGTCAAAAGTTCCTGGAAAAACTGCTGTAACCGGCTTTACTTCTGCCATAATAATATCCTTGTTTGACCATAAAGTTTGTTCACCAGTAAATCGAGACTGTCCACATGCTCTGAAACAGGTGGTACGACCTTGTCTTCGACTTCTGCCAATACAAATCCGTCTTCAGAAAGCCACCCCTTTTCAAGAACCTCATCAAGAGCCCGGGGCAACAAATCATATCCATACGGAGGGTCAATAAAAATCAGATCAAATGGTTTATCAGGGGTTTTAGACAGAACATTAAATAAATCTGCTTTAAACACCTTATATTCCTTAGATGAAACTCCAAGTTCTTTTAAATTATCACCAATTAGTGAAGCGGCACGTCCATTTTTCTCTACGAAAAGAGCATAGTCCGCCCCTCTACTGATAGCCTCAATTGCTAAGGACCCACTTCCGGCAAACATGTCCGCCACACGCAGTCCATCCCAATCAACACCGCGTGATTCCAACATTGAAAAGATAGCCTGTCGTACTTTAGATGTAGCCGGACGGTATCCGGGACCACTGGCGGTTTTTATAACTCTGCCGCCGAATTTCCCGCTTATTAGTCTCATTATTTATAATTCCGAAATTAATTCTATAACCTGTCTATTGATATCAAGCAGCTTATCACGCAGTTCGGTCTGGTTAATGAAAGACTGTTCTTTAACTTTATCAAGCCGATCTCTGAATTCCACGAACAAGTGTTCTGAATCCTTAAGGAGATAATCCCAGTCAACCTTCTGCTGAACAATTTTCCTTTGTGTTACCGGCTGTATCTCACCGCCGGGAACAAGCATAAGCTCTTCACGATAGTCTGCAATATGAACCTTATATCCAAGTTTCTGTTTAATTAGTGCTGAAAGGACTTTTTGTCCTTTAGGCTCGCCGTGGGTCAATATGACTTTCATGGCCGGACTGTCAAAGTTTTTTAACCACTCAATCATTTCATCTTGTCCGGCATGCCCTGAAAAGCCATTAATGGTGAAAATTTTAGCTTCAACTTTAAGTTTTTCACCAAAAATTGTAATATTGTCAGCACCATTAACAATTCTGCGTCCAGGAGAGCCAACCCCCTGATATCCCACAAAAACTATACTGGCATTCTTTTTCCATATATTATGGCGCAGATGATGCTTAATTCGGCCGGCGTTAGCCATACCGCTTGCAGAAATAATAACCGCCGGGCCATCAGTATTATTGATTGCCTGTGAAGACTCTGTATCAAGGGTAAATTTTAAACTGGGTAACGAAAGAGGATCATCTCCATTATGAAGCATCTCTTTGGCTTCCAAATCAAAGAATTCGGGATGATTTCTGAAAACCTCAGTAGCTCTAATGGCAAGAGGACTGTCCAGATAGACCGGCATATCTTTAGGCAACCGACCATCTTCATAAAGCAAACGCAAAGAATAGATTAGCTGCTGAGAACGCTCGACAGCAAAAGCTGGAATAACTACTTTTCCGCCCTGCGAATAGCTCCATTTAATAGCCTCTGCAAGTTCAGCAAGACTGTTGCTGGCATCCTTATGATTACGGTCCCCGTATGTTGACTCCATCAACAGGTAGTCAGCCTTCTCAATAATACTTGGATTGCGCACAATAAGCTGATCTTTATGTCCAAGATCTCCAGAAAACACAACCTTAGTGGTTTCTCCGCCTTCTTTAACCCAGAGTTCAATAAATGCAGACCCTAAAATATGCCCGGCATCACGAAAACTAACTGTAATTCCTTCAGCTGGTTCGAATGTTGCTCCATACTGCACAGTGCGCATCATAGGTACCGTTGCCGCAGCGTCCTCCTGCTCATAAATAGGATTAATTGGCGCAAGTCCCTTACGAAGACGCTTCCTGTTAGCCCACTCTGTCTCCATTTCCTGAATAAAAGCACTATCAAGAAGCATAATATCAAGCAAATCACGGGTTGGTTGAGTCATGTAAATGGGGCCACTGAACCCATGTCTAACTGCTGCTGGCAGCAGCCCTGTATGATCAATATGAGCATGAGTGATCAAGATAAAATCTAATTCCTTGGGCCGGTAATCACTTATTGCGCGGTTACGTTTTTCAATTTCAGCATTACCCTGATGCAATCCACAGTCTACTGCAAACCTGACTTTGTCAGTTTCAATAATATAGCATGAACCTGTAACAGTTTTAGCCGCACCCATAAAAGTAATTTTCATTTACCCTCCAATTTTTTTCAACGGAGCCCCTGAAAAGGGTACATATTTATCGTATGCGCCTTTTCAGGCTATCATTATCATTAATTTTTTGATAGTTCTAATGCACTGTTACATGCATCAATAATGAATTTCAGGCAACACCGTCAGACTACGAAATCTATATAAAATATTATCGTTTTCAATCGAACCAACTCTTCTGGAGGTTTTCACAATGCAGCAGCATAACCAAAAGCTAGCGTACATTTATGGTCTATCTGCAGTTCTGATCTGGTCAACAGTTGCATCAGCATTCAAGATTGCCCTCTCCTACATGGAACCACTGCATTTACTGTTTTACGCTGTTCTTTTCTCAACTTTATCCTTATTCGTCATTCTAGCCGTACAAAAAAAAATCAGCTTAATAACTCAGATGAGCCCAAAAGAGCTTTTTAAAAACAGCATGCTAGGATTACTTAATCCATTTTTCTACTATATAGTATTATTTAAAGCCTACGCTCTTCTCCCTGCACAGGAAGCACAGGCCATTAACTACACGTGGGCCATTACGTTATCTCTGCTGTCAATCCCTTTGCTGAAACAAAAAATGACCGCCCGGGAACTGCTGGCTATTTTAACCAGCTATCTTGGAGTTGTTGTAATATCCACACATGGCGATCTACTTCATATAGAGTTCAGCAGCGGATACGGTGTTTTTTTAGCTTTATTGAGCACCATAATCTGGGCGTTATACTGGATCTTAAATACAAAAAGCGACACAGATCCACTCATCGGACTTTTCCTAAATTTCTGTCTGGGAATACCATTAGTTACAATTGCCATGCTAATATTCTCAGGACCTCCTCCAATAGAGTTAACTGCCATCCTGTCCGCGGCCTATGTCGGATTATTTGAAATGGGCATAACCTTTGCGCTTTGGCTTAAGGCACTAAAACTCACAGAAAAAGCTTCACGTGTCAGCAATCTGATATTCCTGTCACCGTTTCTTTCTTTAATCCTGATCCACTTCATCCTTGGTGAAAAAATACTTCCATCCACGCTAGCAGGACTGATCTTCATTATTGCCGGAAATATTATTCAACAGATTAGAAAAAAGGTATAAATATAAAAACGATAAGATTAAAAATAGAAGGACAGAAACAAGCTTAAAACAAATGAATACTTTGAGAGGGAATTGCGGTGGCAACTTTCATGCCTGGATCCAGTTCACCATTTCTGATCATTTTACGAGGGACAAGAGCATTGATTTCAAAGTCAGCATATTCAAGAGTTACACGTGCATGAAATCCACCGATAGTAATGCTTTTAACTATCGTTTTAAAAGCATTATCCTGAACATTATTGACTTCACGCCCAACAAGAACTTCTTCAGGCCTGAAAGCTAAAGAACATGCCCCATCCGCTGATTCTACACAATTTAAAGTTAGATCACTCAGTTTAACGCACCCACTTTCAGGCTTACAGGCATAAATATTTGTCATTCCAACAAAATCAGCCACAAACTTTGAGCCCGGTGAATTAAAAATATCTCTTATGGCCCCTTTACGGATGAGAGTACCGTTTTTGATTATAGCCCCGTTATTTGCAAGGTAAAGAGCCTCATCAAAATCATGGGTTACCATAACAAAAGTAATTCCTGTTTCTTTATGAATAGATTTAAGTAAATCCTGTACCTCTTGACGAAAGGAAGGATCAAGAGCTGAAAGAGGCTCATCTAGTAAGAGAACAGCTGGATCAACAAGTAATGCTCGCGCAATTGCAGTTCTTTGCCGCTCCCCTCCAGATAAATGTCTAGGGGTGCGCTCCAGTAGATGTGAAATATTGAGCATTTCAGATAATTCATACGCTTTAGATTTTGCATCAGCCGCGTTAATACTCTTATATCTGGCACCAAAAACAATATTACTCATAACAGTTAAATGAGGAAACAAAGCATAGTCCTGATAAACAATCGACAGACCACGTTTTTCTGGAGCAAATCCAGTGATATCAGTACCAGCTACTTTAATTTTACCTGACGTAACAGGAACTAATCCAGCCATTGTCTCCAGCAGCACAGATTTACCGGACCCCGTTGGACCCAAGAGAGTAAAAAAATCTCCTTCGGCAATATGCAGACTAATATCTTCAAGAGCGAATCCAGGCAGTTGAACTTTTAAATGTTCTATTGAAATCATACGTTATCTCCCCTTAGCCCACGGGATAGAATCCGCAATGCGGCAAACAAAATAAGTGATAGAAAAATAAGCCAGATTGCGACAGGACGGGAATATGCGAGCCCATAGGCGGTAAATCTCTCATACATTAGAACAGGTGCAACCATGGGATGATATGCGACTATAACGACTGCACCGAATTCGCTTAATGCCCTAGCCATACACATAATCATTCCGGTCAAAAGAGAACGCCATGCAAGAGGAAAGGTTACACGTACAAACGTTTGAGACCTGCTTGCCCCAAGTGTTCTAGAAGCTTTTTCAAGTCTCTCCGGCACAGCTGAAAAGCCATCTCTGGCTGCATTAATATAGAAAGGCAGACCTACAAAAAGCAGTACGGCCACAATACCTGTTGAGGTCCCCATAATACGAATTCCAGCCTGCAGCAGATGCTGACCTATCCAATGATTACGTCCAGCAATACTGAGTAAAGCAATACCGATTACGGGGTGAGGTATCATAATCGGAAGATCAACAATAGACTCAATTAATCCCTTGCCCCGAAAATCCTTGCGTGCAAGCAAATACGCAAAAGGTGTACCTATAACAAATGAAATCAGTGCGGCCAGACCTGAACAAAGCATACTGCGGATGATGGAATCACGAACATCAGTATCCATAATGGTCTCGGTCAATTCTGAGAGATTTGAACCAAGAATAAGCTGACTTAGCGGGAGAAGAATAAATCCTAAAACAAGAAAAGTGGAAAGAACTCTGCTGATAGAAATATTATTTTTATTCATATAATTTAATGAGAAAAGCCGAAGGATTAGTCCTTCGGCTTTATATTTAGCATAATATTATTTTTTAACCTTAATAATTTTGCCAAGGGGTTCGGGCATGTTTTTGATCATAGCCTCATCAGGCACAATTGCCGGATCAAAAGGAGGCTGTCCCATTTCCTTAAGAATTTTAAGCCCTCCGTCTGAAGAAAGCATGTAAGTCAGAAATGCAGTTGCAGCAGCTTTATTAGGAGCCTCTTTCAACATGGTTACACCATAAGTGATTGATTTACCTATGCGCTCAATAGTTGTCCCGGGCTTTTTACCTGATACGGAGACTTTAGCCTGCTTGTAAAAATTGTTATATTTATAATCTGACAAATTAATATGCTTGTCCAAAGTGACGTACTTTAAACCATGCTGAACTGCCACAGAAAGATATTCCCATGCGTAGTCCATATTACCTGTTTTGAGCAGAGAGATAAGCTCTACAGATTTAGGACGAACCCATTCATCTTTGCGCTGTGACATTAGTTTATTAAAGAGCCCCGGTTTACCGTAAAATTTTTCAGCAAGCTGCAGTACCATCACACTGCGATAACCGCACGGGTCAATATTGGGATCAGAATATCCCCATACCACGTCGGGTTTCTGAAGAATCTCATACCAGTTATCAGCATTAATATCAGATGCGTATTGGCTTTGATCTGTATAGCAAAGTACAAGCTGATTAGTTGCAAAACGGATATTAAAATCTGCAAATTTTGGTATAAGATTTTTATCGATAACAACATAATCAGCTGAAGCCATGATATCTGCAGGTTTACCTACTTCTGAAATCATACGGGCCATTTTTGTGGAACCACCGGCTTCCCTTTTAATATCTACCCCAGGATGCATGGCTTCAAATTCTTTTTCCATCTTTGCAAGAGGAACAGAAAGACTTCCTGCATGAAATATAACAACATCACCACTAATCTTTTCCAATGCAACTGCAGAATTTACAGTCATAATTGACAAAGCGGCAAGTGCAATTCCCATTAATAAAATACGCATTATTACCCTCCATTTTTACAAGCTTAAATTTCTTATGCTAAAAACCGTATATTTAGTAGGGGAATTATTGTCAATCAACTGAAGACCAAAAAAAAGCAGCTCAAAAAGCTGCAAACAAAAAAACAGGCGGATAAATCCGCCTCGGTTTCTAGTAAAGTTAATGGGCGATTCTTTCATCCCCACCAATTCCGGCATCAATCTTCTCATTCTTATCGCAGAGTTTCACTCTGTTGTAGAACAAATCTTCAGGTCCTGCTTTAGTAAACAATTCACCCAGAAGAACGTTCAGAAACATGCTCTTACTAATGCCGAGGTTTTTACAAGCACCCTCAATCTTCTCATTTAGTTCTGGATTCAGATATACATCTGATAGTGGTGTATGCATTGATACCTCCAATTAAATATTCTTATTCAATTCTAAAAATTACCTTTACTTTTTCATCACTGCTTAAAGCATAATATTTTTATAACTATATGTATAGCAGTAAGTAATAAATTTACTGTTCTGTTGCTTATTTTTCATATAGATGTATCGAAATTTTATATATGTGCAACATATAAGTTTTTTTTGCACATATGTGCAAAAAAATGTGCATTATTTTTACACACCACCCATCACATTAATCTAACATACTTATATTATTTATTTTAAAAAAATGGCACACATACTGCTTTATAGATTTCAACAAGGACGAAAGAAAGTGTTCCCCTGCACATTCTTAATAATAGTCCGAAGAAATATAGTCTTCATTCCTCATCATCACTCCTTAAAATGTAGAAAGGACCGGGATACCTCCACCCCGGTCCTTTCTACATTTTAATACCTTAAAAATTAAATGATTTGCTTCTGCATCTTGCATAAAACACTGTAACTAAATAGAATAGCTGACTTTCATTTTGTTAATGAGTATTTTGATGTTTTTAATATTCACTAGCGAATAAAGAATGAGAAACGAGGCAGCAATGGCTTCACGATTAAAATCAAAAGGTCTCACCAATAAATAAGCTACAACAAAAAACAACTGTATGATCATAATTTTAGCCTGCAGACTGTTTAGCCAACGAAGACCTAGAATACGTTTGCACTGAAAATAGCGCAGCATATTAACAACCACAAAAGCTGCAAAAAAAGCTGCACCAGCACCACTTACACCCATAAACTTATAAAGAAACACACAAAGGACAGCATTCACCCCAAGAGCCGTAAGAGTATTGAAGGCTTCAATTTTTGATCTGCCAGCCATCAAAAGTACATATCCTACAGGGCCGATATAACAGCTAAAGACATTGCCTAGAATCAAATAAAGCAGACATCCTGTTCCCCCATCATAATCAACACCGAAAGCATCCATAATAAAATTAGAATATAATAACGAAAGAGCCAGAATAACGAATGAAAAAAGCGATAAAGAACAGGTGATATCACTATATAGTTTATTAATAGAATCAAAATCATTTCTGGCATAAGCAGCAGAAATATGCGGAACATACACACTATTAAAAGTGTATAGCAAAATAGAAATACTCATTGCCACGCGCATTGCAGACACAAAAACAGCAGAATCTGCAATAGACCCTACCCCTCCCAGAATAAGCGTATTAATCCAGACCAGCGAATTTTGTGCGAAGGCAATCGCAAGCAGTGGCAGGCAGTAAGCAATTATATCTTTAAGAGTCAGCGAGCTATTAAGTTTAAACGAAAAAGACAGCGAATACTTATGCCTGGTGGACATAAACGCATAAATAAATGTTAACCCGAAAAGTAACGAAATGCTGAGCACATAATAAACGACACTCATATCAACTACAAAAGTCGAGCACGCAATAATCAACATTCCCCATGGAATGACAGTATTTTCAACAATAGTTATACCGGAAACATCCCCGAGGCTCTGTCGAAAAAAGATAATCAGATAAGTCAAACTCCAGAAGAAAATTATCGGTGAGGCGTAAAGAATATAGCGGGTATTATCAGGATTCTTAAATACAAGGGTGGAAAAAAACTCTGGAACAAAAAAAACAGTAATAAGTAAAATAGCAGAAAAACATCCCACTACCAGCAAAGTGATTGTCCACAAAAATGATAAATTTTCAGGATCTTCACTTTTAAGAACTGGCGCAAACTTCATGCACGCATTGCCAAGGCCCAGCTGTGAGATCAATGCACAAAGAAAAGCAAAAGTATATGGAATAAAAAATAATCCAGAACCATACGCTCCATACTTCTTTGCAAGTGCCCATGTTAAAAAGAGTCCACCAACCCCTTTACCAATCTTAGCACTGAATACAAGCGCAATTTTATAAAGGGTGGATAAATTATTACTCAAAGCGTTTTCCTTTTAGCTTTTGAATAATACTTCCATCAATGAATGTGTAATAAAATAAATTTCTTACTTTCAGCCAACACCAATGAATGGCATGGCGAACGGCAACCGAAAGAATTTCTTTTGCTGAAGTATCAGAATCTGCGTAAAGATCGTACCCATTTTCAACCAGCAGTTTTCCGCACATCTTTTCATAAATCCAGACTTCAGCATCACTAAGATTTTTCCGCCATTTAACCGCAATACTTTTGTCCGGAGCTTTATTAACATTAGTATGCAAATGCTTCTGACTGTTCCCGATCAGCTTATGAAACTCTTCCTGTGTTGATGAAATTTCCCTGCCAGAAGCGCTTATAGCAAGTTTATCAAGCAAACAACTGACAACAGATTGATTATCAGCAACAAGATCTTCAAATCTTAAATTAATTACAGGCTGGTCAGCCACTCCCTTAAGCTTTTTTCTCCACTCAAAAGCAGACTGAAAAACATTATTAGACATTTTTAGACCGGAAACAGACACCATATTCAACTTTGAGTTATAAACGGCCCGACCATCACGGATGAGATTTATAAAAAGAGGATCATCATACAAGGATTTAAATGTATTAAGATGAAATTCGTATCTGGGTCCTTTGACAATGATCAATTCCGGATATTCTTCACCTCTGACTTTAAGATACTCATCAATTATAACATCAAAAGTTGATTTATAGCTGAGTCTTGGTAAAGAGCTAAGCTTTTCACGCAGCATTTCCTTATTAATATTCCAGTCACAAAACTGCGGTTCTGAATAAATAAGATCAATAATATGATCAGTATTAAGCTGACCTTCATCACAGAAATTCTCAAGAATAAGAGGAATGAAAGCACTTTCTTGCGTTACAATAATACCGGAAAAAAGATTTAAAAGTGATGATAATAGAGTAGAACCTGAACGGCTATCATATAGCAAAAAGGCGTATTTCATTAAAGCTCCGATAAACTTGAATAGAATTTATATCTTTTCAGCAGTAAGGGATGAAAATTTTATTTTATATTTACCACTTACACTCTCAACAACAGCAGTATCCAGTTCTTCATTAAAATTAATAACAAGAGCAGGAGAAGTGCACCCTTCTTTAGCCCTGGCGATTGCTGTCAGCATAGAAACAGGCATAGAGGTTTTACGAGTACGGGTGTTGAGCATGCCAATACGTGGTATATTTTTTCCCATTGATTTAGTGGGAATCATATATCTTTTAAAAGTGCCTGAAAAATTTTTTCCCACAAAATTAAGAGCATAGTCCTTTCCATAATCAAGACAAAAGTCATCTCCCACCCTGCGGGTATCCCTTTCGAGATGAAGAGGATAATCGATTTGAATATTTCTGGACGGTACTACATGATCACGAACAAACACATCTGCACCGCCAATCACGACAATAGCTCTTTTCCATGACTTCGGTCTGACACTAGGAGGATAAAGGCCCGCAAGTTCAATCTCTACAGCCTGAAAAGAATCGCCAGTATTAAACTTAGGTTTAGGAATTACACCTTTTGAATCTTTATAGTCATACTGCAGAAACCATGTGCCACCTTCGCCGAGCTGTCCCTGCTTATCAAAGGTCAATACATTGTGGCTTGAAGATAACTTCTTAAGCACATATCCATCGTCTTGTACTATTGACTTCCGTCCACTCCACACACTAAATGTACCTTCATCTGGATGAATATGTGAACCAGGATAAACTCCCTTTGCTAAAGCCAGGTACCCTTGCGGAGGTCCTGCTTTGAACATTACAAGAGATCCATCTTTATCCCACGAAGAACGACTTAGTAAAATACCAAGATTATCAAACCATCCGAAAAGAGGCATATTTTCAGGAGAAACAGGCTTAACTGAAGAATCATACCATATATAGTCCTGCCAAAGCACAGAGCGCTTTCTCCTTACGCTCTCAGTCTTGGCAGCAAGCCATTGAGCATGTCCATCCTTAAAGATAGAAGCGAGACAGCGTAAAAAACAACTTGGACCATAGAAATCAATTATTGGAGAATCAGCATAATCAACATTGTATTGAAAACCCGGAAGTGAAGCATAAAGTCTGAACTTGGCAGTATTTTTAAAAAAACCACTGTTTCTAACTTTATCGAACCCTTGAGCAGGAGCCATCGCACTATAGTAATTTAACATCCAAAGCGTACCATAACTCCAGTAACCAATACCTTCATGTGAAGCTCCATCCGGAGAAAGCAAAGCAAGCACCGCGTCAAAATTGTTCTCAGCTGCATTAAGCCATTTAATGGCTCTACTATCCTCGCCATATAAGGCAATACCAGCAACGGCCAGAGATGCAACATTCACATAATTATGATTCTGGAGCAGCCCCTTATCCTGAGACCACCATATTTTCTTTTTACGGGTCAGATCATAAAATATTTCAGCATGCTCTGCTATTGCGTCACGTACCAGCAATTTTAATGTTGGAGACAGCTCATCATAGAACCAATCATAAGCAAGAGACATAGAATAAAGGACATGAGCAGGCCCCATATCGCTATTACCAGCCCAATCAGAATTTACACTGAAAGTATGCAGCAGATCTTTAATATTTGAAAAGTAAGAAGAATCACCAGTTATAAGATAGTAAAAAGAAAGATTAAGAAGACCATCAGCAGGACGCCGAATGGTTGCAGCATCATATAAAACAAGATTATTAGGGACTCTGCTTCCAACTTGTCCCCGCCCTCTCTTGCGTATAACTTTCAAAAAATCAGAATAGGGCTTCGTATCTTTAACAGCTCGAAGCTCTTCAAGTCTCTGCTTGGTAAAGTATAACCTTGGTCTGCTTTTAAAAACAGAATAGTCAGCAGCTCCACATATGGCAGGAACGCTGCAAAGGAAAAAAATTAATCCTAGTACAAACAATACAGCCTTCAGCCGCATATTAACTCCTGATTTATTTCTGCAGACTAAACCTTTTAACAGCCTTAATAAGTTTGATTAATGTTCGTTTGATAATGCCCATGGAATCTTCAAGACTGGATACTCTCTTTTCCAACCCAATAATATATTCCTGCATATCAACATTTTCAAAATTAAATGTTGATTCCGGAACAGTAAGCAAGCCTTCTTTTATCCGTTCCTGCGCAAAACTTTCAACAATACTGCCGGTAATAGGTTTAACATCGTCAGCAAAACCATAAATTAAAGAACCTTCACAGATGACATTAATATTACGCGGAATTCCATAGGAATACTCATTAATCTTAGAAATAGCTTCCTCAGTAAAAATGCTGTGGGGATCTTCCGCTCCACCCTGCTTTAGACGATAGCATACATACTCAACAACTTCATGTTCACGTAATCTTGAAAGATGTGCACTGACAACAATACGTTGAACAATCTGGCTGTATCGGGCTTTCCTGAGTTTAGCCCTAAAACCGGATTGTCCAACCATCAGAATAGATATCAGATTATCTTTGCCAGCTTGCAGGTTTGAAATCATACGTACTTGCTCAAGAGCTTCGTCACTTAAATTCTGTGCTTCATCAAGGATAAGTAAAACTTTCTTCTCGCCCTTAGTATAAACATCAAGCAAAAACTCCTGCAAAGCATTGAGACAAGAAGCCGGCGTCGGATTTTCAGGCATTTCGACTTCAAGTTCTGTAAGAATCATTTCAACTATATGATCACCGCCAACAGCACTATTAAAGATTACTCCCACAATAGTGTCTTGGCATCTATCAATCACGAGTTTATAAATAATAGAAGTTTTACCGGTTCCAGCATCCCCGGTAAGCATTATAAGACTGTCACCGTTCATAAGCCCATATTCAATATGAGTCATTGCCTGCTGGTGCCACTGACTAAGATAAAAAAAGTCAGGGTCAGGCAAAATATTGAAAGGCTTCTCTTTTAACCCAAAGAATTCCAGATACATATCCACACCACCTAAATAACGACATCCAGACTTTCTTTATCAGTCTTATTTAAAACAACCCCAACAATATTACGGTCCTCTAAAAGACCAAGAGCCTTTTTAACATACTCACGGGACGTTTTACCGGCCTCAATAACAAAAATAATGCCATCTACATAACTGGAAAAGACCAGCGCATCCGGAGCATTTAAAAGATCCGGACAATCAAAAATAACATAACGGTCAGGATACCGTTCCTTCATTTCCATAATCAATTCCTGCAACTTAGGCGAACCCAGAATTTCAGTAGACCCTCTGATTGGATCACCTGAAGGCAGGTAAGAAAGTTTATCAATTCCAGGCTTTACTAGAAGTTCATGTACAGGAATATCATGCAGTAAATGGTCACTCAAACCTTTACTAACATCAATACCCAAGTATTTATGAATACTAGGGTTACGCATGTCAGTATCTACAAGCAATGCAAACTGATCAACTTCGCGTGCAATACTTATAGCCAGATTAATTGAAGTGATTGTTTTACCTTCACCCGGCATAGCACTGGTCACCATTAAAACATTATGACCTTTCTTTTTGGTACGATGAAGAATCTGCGTACGCAATAAATTGTATATATCTGTAAAAGAGGAGCTACTGTGTTTAGTCAAAATCCTGTTTTTTGCCAAAAGAAGTTCATCAAGGACAAGATCATCATCAAAAAAGCTCTTTGGAATGGTGCACTTCTCTGCTCCTCCAAGAGGATCAGCCGTAGTAATTCTTTTATCCTGGTCAATACCAGAAGAGTCATCATTATCTCCAAGCTCTCCAGCTAACGCTGGCTCAACGTGTGACTGTCCCTTCTCAATCCAATTATCTTCTTGTGTGCGCCTGTTACGCTTAGCTTTTTCAACAGCCTTGAGCAATTTGCTCATGGAGACTCCCTATATAATTAAAAATTAAGTGCCAGCTTTCTAATAACTTTTACAGCGATGATATCCAGAGGCATATAAAATAAATGAACACATGCAACCCCAACAACAACAACGGCTACACCAGTTAATAAGGTAATCCACTTCCTTCTTACTATAGATCGGGCTTCAACTTCAGTCTCCCAGTATGGAACAATTGCCAGCACAGGATACTTAACAATATCCGACAACTCTTCCGCCCTGCGAATTGAACGATCCATGAACTCAAGCACAACACCAACTCCGATACCAATCCCCATTGACAAAACAAAGCCCACAAGGATTAACGCCAGACGGTTGGGCCTGATAGGTTTTTCCGGGACAATAGGAGGATCAATTAAAGTGAAACGCTCAGCAAGCTGACTCTGCTCAAGCCCTTTCGCCTCACGAGCAGCAAGCAGTCTAGTATTGACGTCCTGATACTTAACCTGAGCATTCTCATAATCACGCAGAAGTATTTTATACTCCTGTTCTACCTGAGGGGTATTTACAACCCTGCTCTGAAATTTTCCATATTGTCTCTTCAGTTCAGTATAAAGCCTTTCAGTTTCTGATATTTCAAGCTCTGTGGAAGCAATCTGAGTTTGAATTTGAATGTATCCCGGATTATCAGGCACATCCATTGTTGATTCAAACATACCGTCTTCGAGAGAAGCTTCTCCAAGGCGTTCATTTAATGAGTCTATCTCCCGTTTCAAACGGATAACTTCAGGATGCTTATCTGAATATTTTTTATTCAGAACTTCGAGCTCCTGCTCTTTTTTCTTAAGTTCTCGTTTTATAAGATCATAACTCTGAACAGCATCAACTTCCAGTTCTAAAGAATCAACCTGCCGCTTCAGGGCAAGCACGGCGGGATGTTTTGCCGAATACTTAGAGGTAAGTTCAATATATTGACGCCTAAGCTTTTCAAGATCCTCTTTTGCCGTTGAAAAGCGGCTCCCGTCATTGGTAACAATTCTCAGGTGAGGATCAATGCTGGCAAGCTGACCTTCAAGGTAGACCTTACGGTTTTTAAGAGTCCCAACCTGCTCCTGAACTTTATCCATCTCACGCTGAAGTTTCTCCATAGAATTCATATTGTGAACAAGAAGTTCTGGCAACTCATTCACATGCTCTTCCTTAAAAGTAGCAATCTGAGATTCCAATTCAAGAATTTCAGACCGAAGTTCAGAAAGCTGCAGCTCTAAAAATTCAAATGTAGATCTCGCCTTATCTTCACGCTCTTTAAGATTTTCTTTCAGATAAAGTGACGTTAAAACATTTGCTACCTGAGCTACTTTCTGCGGTCTACGTCCTTCATAAGAAAGAGTAAATGCAACAGTCGCACTGGCAGGACGTCCGGAATACTGATTTGTAACTTCCGCAGTAATAGGTTCAAGCTTAATATCATCACGCATTTTGTTGATGATTTCTTCGGTTGTATATTTACCTAAAAGATCAGGATAAAGATCAAATTCTTTTATTATATTAAGCAAATTACCATGACTGAGCACAATCTGTGAAATAGACTGCAACCTTTCCTCAATAAAACCTGTAACAGTTGTCTGAACAAGATCCTGTGGAATGCCCTGATCTTCAATAAGAATAGTCGCAGTCGACTTATAAACAGGAGAAAGAACAAAGGCCAAAACCAAAACCATTGAAAAAATTATCCCTGCAGGAAGGATAAACTGATATTTTCTGCGCCGCAGTACATCAATATAATATGCAATATCCGAACTCTCTTGCATCTACTCCCGACCCCTTATTTTATCTCTGTTGGAAAAGAGAATGAAGCTCCAATCCAGGTTTTCACTCTTTCGTTTACAGTCCCTGAAAGCTCATTACGTCCCCAGTTATAACTAAAACCGGTAAACACCTTCCAGTCCTTCTCAAATTCCCAACGAAGAACTTGCTGTGTAAATATGCCGGAGGCCTTATGTTTCTCACCACCGCTTGTCCCATCCGACTCATTCATCCAGTAAGTATTTATAGTATCATACTTTAAAAATTCACTAAAATCATAGCGAGCATAAATCTCAGCCTGATCCATTATTTCATTCTCGCCGTAACGCCCAGGACGCACACTTCTTTCAATAGCTGGAACAATGGCATATTCAAGCTGTCTGTATCCGATCTCAGCCCGTAACTGATAGATATAGTCCTGATTATCACCAGTAACTTCGTCGTTAGAATAATTGGAAAAAGTTATACCAGGGCCGCCTTTAATTGACATTTTCCAACCAGGTGAAAACTGATGATCAAATCCGATAACCCCCTGAAACGTTAGCTGATCGCTCTTCAAGTCATCAATTTCTCGGCTGAAATGAGTAAAAGTATTCATTTCACCCACAAAAATCTGACTCAGGCCATCATTAAGGAGATGTCCCCATACCAGACTAAGAACATTCGTAATATAATCAGAATCAGCTTTTCTTTCATAGTCAGTCTTATCAACATAATTTGAAACTCTCAAATTATCATTCTCGCTAAAACGCCAGTTGACTTCGGGAGTTGCAGTTGTTTTTAAAACAATAGTCGGATCAATTTCTACGCCACCTGATTCATATGTGTTCTGATCAAGATTATGGTAGCGCTTGTGAGCAACACTGAGTCCTGCGTCAAGAGTCGGTGAGAACTTGTATTTACCAGCAATATTGACATTGTAATCATATCTATCAAATTTGCTATTTTCGAAATAATCACGATAAATAAAATCACCATCAAACTTCAGATTAACTTTTTCACCAATGATATCAACCTTTAGAGATGGTGTAATTTCAGTCACCATGTCATCAATATCAGTATAATCAATGTTAGAGTCATATGTTTCCCGAACACTTATGGTGGGAATAGCTCTTACAAATTTCTTAGCCAACCCTAAAAATCGTTTTGGAGTAGTAAAAAAAAGTCCATTTTCAGAAGATTTCCAACGACGCATTTCGTCATTATCAGATGGAACTAATGATACTGATGCGAATTCCTTTCTAACTCCATCAGATGGCAGAATTACAACTTCATCTTTATCAGCCGGTTTATTTTTTTTAAGATCAGGCCTTTTACCGGATGGATATAATTGGGAAGATGACGACTCAGCCTGAGAAACAATCGTATTCTCCGACTCTATTTCAGTAGAGGACTTTACTGCAGAATGTTTGCCGTCAGTGCTTACAACTTCAGTTGGTTCTATTAGTAAAGTATTCTTTTGGTCTGAATGTTCACTTGTTCCCAGCTCAGCAAGCTCAATCATAGGTTTAGAACTCACAACAAGATCACTGACAGGTCTTTTCAAATCAGGAACATATTCAACTTCGGCCAGCTTCACAGCGTGAGTCACATTATTGAATGGCAAGACAACAGGTTTACGCACACGCCAGGATTCTTCTATCCCTGCGCGTACGCCGCAAACTGGTACCATCAGCAAACTGAGTACCAAAATACGAAATAACCTATTTAATCCCCTAGACATCTATCCCCTCTATCAAATCAGCTTGTTCTATATATTGGTCAATTACGGAACCACGACTGTGTCTCCGGGTTTCAGCAAAATGTTTTGCTCAAGATTATCACCATCAGCAAAATCATCATAATCAAATGCAAAAACTTTCTGACTACCGTCTGGGAACCTACGTACAACACTTATGTTGCCAGCTGCGGCAAAGTTGCTAAGTCCACCCGCCATTGCCAAGGCCTGAACAACAGTCATATCCTGTCCCATTACAATCATTTTAGGGTTCTGAACTTTACCCATAACGTACACTTTAGGATTCTCAACCTTGCGCAAAATAACTGTCACAGCTGCATCAGGTATGTACTCTACAATTCTTTTCCTGATTTCCTTACGAAGGTCATCAACTGTACGGCCCCCGGCAACTAAATCTCCAACAAGTGGAAAGGAGACACCTCCATCGGGACGAACAACTACTTCTCTTGCAAGGTCATCATCGCCCCAAACAGAAATCTCAACAATATCTTCAGGTCCAAGTTTATATTCACTTTTTTTAACTTCTTGTGCACCAGAAACCGAAGGTGATATTGCAAAAAAAATGACAATAACAGTAAAAAGTAATAATTTTGTACACTTCACAACAATCTCCTGACTTTTTTTAAATATAAAGATATTAATTCAAGAAAAAAAAACAAATTTATTGGAAAAATTCAAAATATTGACTTTTAAATATTATAAAAATCCAATCATTTAAATAGGAATAATCAATAATACGAACTATTGTCGCCACGCAAGCTTAAAAATTGTTTTAAAAATGATTTCTAAATCTAAAAAAACGGACCATCTCTGTAAATACTCAATATCATATGATATTCTTTTCTCCATATCTTCATTTGAATGAATCTCGCCCTTATAACCGTTTATTTGAGCCAACCCAGTTATTCCAGGCTTTGATATGTGTCTGAGCATATAACCCGAAATATGCTTTCTATATTCTTCATTCATTTTTACAGCATGAGGCCGAGGTCCCACAATAGACATTGAACCTAACAGTACATTCAAAAACTGTGGCAATTCATCAAGACTGTTTTGGCGCAAAAAGAGGCCGAATCTTGTTATCCGCGGATCATCCGTGGTGGCAGGCACAAAATCATAACCATCTTCAAGAACCTTCATTGTTCTGAATTTATAAATCTGAAAAGGATGTCCACCTAATCCATATCTCCATTGCTTAAATAATACAGGACCTTTTGAAGTCATTTTTATGCCAAGTGCTATTATAAACATTACTGGAGAGATAAAAAAAAGGATAAGAAGTGAAATAGAGATATCTTCAAGACGCTTAATAAACCCATTCATGCCCTCAAAAGGAGAAGAACGAAGTGCAATTGCAGCTTGGCCCGCAACCTGTGCAACATTTCCACCCATGAGTTTTTTAAAAAGAGTCATATCCGGAAAAAAATAGATCTGAGCAGTTGAATCTTCCAACTCATGAAGCAGCTGATTCAGCAATGATTCCTCACGCATTGGTAACGCTAAATAAACCAACTGGATATCATTTTCCTTAACGTACTGCGGTAGTCTCTCTATTTGCCCGATACATGGAGTCGATCCATTACATGCATTGTCTTCACGATCAAAAAATCCTTCAACATTAACTCCAGCCCAAGGATTTTCCCTAATCCAATCAAAAAGAGTTGCGCCCAGTGAACCTGTCCCAGCAATTACAGCCTTTTTGTTCATGCTGGTTTCAAAAATCCAGTTAAAGAAAAATTTACGGATAAAAACCCGTTCAAGACAAAGTAAAGCTGGCCAGACAAATACCCACAGTAAAATTACGCGTCGTGAGTATATACTTGAAACTTTGAAGATATACCCCAAAATAAGCATACCACCAAAGACACAAAGTACAGAGACTATAACTCTGTTACATTCAGAAATTATATCAGATCCGGACCACTCTTTATATACTCCGGCAAGATGAAAACAGACCAGAGTAAGAAGAACAGAGGTGATAACCAGCATAGAGATTTGTGGAGTTCTAGAAACAAATGATCCCGGAGAAAACAAAGAGTAGAAGATCAATAGCCCGACAGCGCCGAACAAAGCATCTATTACTCTATGAAGCGAGCTGAGAGTCTTAGCTTGAAATCTAAACTTATACCCCATAATTCCTCCCAAATAACTCCTTAAAAACAATAAAGCATTATTGCAATAAATACTCTATTTATCCAGTAACTTCTCAAAAAAAAGGAGGTCGCAAAGCAACCTCCTTAGCAAAAACATAATCTTTAAGTTAATGGAATTATATTCTTTCAAGTAAATTCACAGCATCCTTTTTCTCAGGGAAATCATCCTGTGAATTAATCAGCTTAGTTAAGATACTCTTGGCTTCCTTCTTTTTATCCTCACGAAAATAAACAAGAGCTTTGTGATACTGTGCTGCAGAGAATTCAGGAACAATCTGCAAAGCAGAGTTCAATACGTGAAGGGCCTGTTCGTAATCACCATTCAGAAAAAGAATATAACCTAATGTATCAAGAGCCTCTGGACTTTGACTACTGGCTGCAACTCTTGCAAGTTTCAATGCTTCTTTCATATCTCCACCATTGTCAGAAAACTTGGTAGCAAGAAGATATGCAAGGTTGTTTGCTGCAAGTTGAAACCCGGGTTTTTGCTCAAGAATATTTGAATATACTTTTCTTGCCTTTTTAAAATCACCAGCCTGTTCATAAAGTAAGCCAAGAATGAACTGAGGCCCTGGATTTTCGGGATCTTTTTTAACTTCTGCTGAAAACTTAACTATTCCATTTTTTGTTTTTTTATTAGAAACATATAAATCACCTATCCGCATATACGGCAACATCCACTCAGGAGCTAGACTGATCGCTCTGCTATAATTTTCTTCAGCTTCATCAAAATTACCTCGTCTTGCCTGAATACGGCCCATAAGTTCATAAATTCTGGCGTTATCTGGAAATTGTTCAAGCAGATTTTTACAAAAGTTCACGGCTGCTGTATATTTATTCTGTTCAAGTAAAACAGACACTTTACCTTGAATAGCAACAAGGGATTCGGGTGCTATTTTCAACACTTGAGTATAATATTTCTCAGCAGAAGCATTTTTACCTTCAGAACGTTCAAGCTCAGCAAGTTTTATCAAGCCGATAGGAGAATCAGGAAAATCTTTAGCCACGTCAGTAAAAGCACGAACAGCCAGATTTACATCACCCTTAATGGCGTAAACGTCACCGATCGCAGCAAGAATATTTATATCATCAGGACGCTTTTCCTTAAGTCTTTGCAACTCCAGAATAGCCTGATGCCAATCCTTGCGGTCAAGATAAGTATTAATCAAAGCTTCACGCGCAGGTGCATATCCGGGATCAATAGATATAGCCTTCTTCAAATTCTCGATGGCAATACCTGTTTCGTCATTTGAAAGATGCCCCTTCGCGAGTAATACATACGCAGGAGCACTATTGGGATTATCCCTGACCACCTGTCTGAACTCTGCAACAGCTTTCTGCCCTTTACCTTCCAGCAAATAAATTTGACCACGCAGGTAATGAGCCTCTGAATCCTTTGGGTTACGTTCAATAACTTCGTTAAGCTGTTCCATAGCATCACCAGCTTGATTCATATCAAGATATAAGGTCGCCAGCTGCTTACGGTACATAACATTGTCAGCACTTTCTTCATCTAGGGCTATACCATTAATCAAAACTTTTGATGCATCTTCAAGACGTCCTTGACTAATATACAGTCCAGAAAGAGCTGAACGAATCTGAAGAGAAGCGGTATTAACCTTCAACCCTTCAAGCAGTACATTTTCAGCAGCCTCAAATTTTTTCTCTGCACTGAGAAAACGTGCGTATAGAACTCTATATTCTTCTTTCTCAGGAAATCTTTTTACAACTGCCGCCATCAATTCATCGGCTTTTTTAGTGTCGCCAATATTGGAGTAATATTCCGCTGAAAAAATTTCAAACCGCGGATCTCCCCCCCCCACTTCAAGAAGCTTTTCAATATACGACTTAGCTTTTGCGGGTTCACCGGACTGACGATATAATGCGGCGATTTTCATTAATAAAGAAGTATTATCTGGAATACGTGCAGCTCCTTCTATAAGAGCCTTCTCAGCATCATCCATTTTTTTCTGTCGTACCAAAACACTGCTGAGAGACAGGTACACATCAGGATTAGCGGGATCCTCATTCTTTGCTATGCCAAGCATTCTTTCTGACTCAGCATACTGTTTTTTTTCTGCCAGAACCGAAGCTAAAACCAACCGGGCGTCAATATTAGTTTCCTCTTCATTTAACGCCTTACGAGCCATATCACCGGCACTATCAAACTCTTTAGCAAGCAGATAAAGCTTAGCAAGTTCAACCTTTGCTTCAGTCAGCTTCGGATCAAACTCATTTGCATATCTGAAGTTAACAAAAGCTGTTTGAAAATTGCCCTCTTCAAACGCAAGTTTCCCAAAAAGCAAACGGCACTCAGCGCACTCAGGATCAATTGAAAGAGCATTTTTAAGTTCAAGCCTAGCCTCAGTATATTTCTTTTGTTTGTAATACTCCTGAGCCTTGGAATAAAATTCTTCGCGTCTTTTTTCACAGCCTGTTGAAAGACAGGCGATAAGCAAGATTATAAAAACCAGTAGAATATTTTTACGCATTTTTTCCTCTATTTTGTTCCAGTTCTAAGCGATATTACTCAGGGATATATGGGGCTAGAATTGATGAAAAATTACTTATAAAACGATCAAGAATCTTTTGCCCATGTTCAATTGTTTCACCGTCAGCCAATAATAACTCTAAACGTACAAGAGCTCCGTCGGTCCGCTTCTTCTGTATAGAGTCTAAAGCAAGATAAGCTTTATTTAAATATTCGTTAGTGATGATTCTTCCTCTCTGCTGAAACCAATAAAGAGCAAGAAGGCGATGTCCAGGCTTTTGCAAAATAAGCCGTCTAACCTTAAAAGGACGTCCAGCCTTCGAATCAGGATTCAAATCAGCCGTAGAGGATAAATCCCATCCTCCTCCCCCCAGAAGACAACTGACCGGATTATGTGCAGCTCTTTGCGGCTCTTGATAGTTATAGTATGAAGTCAGAAGCAGAATATCTCTTCCCGATTTTTTATCCTTAAATACACCTGAAATATAGTCATCAGCCCCCAGGGACTTCACAATATTATCATCAAAATACTCGCGCTTCCCTTCATATTGGGAAAAACTCATAGGAAAATTGTCAAAACTTTGTCTCTCTGGAATGACTCTTCCAGAGAGAGAGCCTTGATACCCCAAAAAAAACAACCCCAAAAACAATGACATAACAATTAAATGCAACGGAGCTGTTGTTGAAGGCTGCCCATATGATGATACAGACTGCACAGATTCAATTTCATTTTTACTACTGAAAAGATTCAGAAAACAACTCAACGCGACAAGCAAAACAATCGAAAGCAGATAAATAATTATTCCTGACGCATCATGAAAAAAATTCTCTGCTGTCTCAACCGAAATACTTCGAGCAATAAAACCTACAATTGCAATCCGTAAAGCATTTGTGGCGATAGCTGTTGGCACAGTCGCAAGAATTACAACTATTCGCTGCCATGATCTTCGATTAAACCAATAGCCGATCAGAACACCAAGCAAGACTGTAGGAAACAGATATCTCAGCCCGCTGCATGCATCGACAACATGAAGCTGAATCATTCCAAGATCAATAATATTACCTTCTCTGAAAACAGGAATATCTATAAATTGCATAATACGTACTGATAAATCAGAAGAGATCAAACGCAACTTAAAAGTAAGCATCCTGTTAATAAAAGGCGGTGGTGGAATTGCAAAAGCAAGAACAATTAGTGGAAATAAAAAAGCTTTCATCGATCGCCATCCAAAAACAAACAGCACAACAGCAAGTACTGAAAGCCACATGGATGCGAAAACCAAAGCGTCTACAGCTGAGGCCTTACCAAGAAAAAATAAAAAGCCAGCTAAAAAAACCGTAAAATAACCAGATTTTACTGCAGGAATACTAACCTTGGGCAGCATATCCCTTCTTTGCCATGCTACATAAACAGCAAGAGGAACAACAATCCAACAATAAGAATAGTCATCAGAGTACCATCTATTCAATAGAGGTGGAAACGAATCCCAGTATAGAACACTCCACGCAGCTAATATGGATACAAAAGAAAAGATAGCTGTCACTTGCAGATTACTCCCCAAAAATTACAAGACAATTTTTTTAATAAAAAAGTTAAAAACAACTTTACCTATTAATAGCATAAAAAGATATGACCAGAAACACTAAACCAATAGAGAAGCTTATCAAAATTACTTAACACGCGATCATCTAATTTCAGAAACCTTAACTTCAATTCCACCAAGCTTTTCGTCTTCTTTTCTGTGGTCAGGAAGTTCTATATAAGAAAGAACTGCATAAAAAATCTGTCCCAACCCAAACCTGGTAACATAGCTGTTACTTGCAAAATTCATAAAACAAACAGCAAAAAACAGGGCAAGGAAGATATATCGCACCCTGCCCTCCAATAATCGTATCTTTCGGTAAATACAGAATTGAAATGCAAGAAACAGAATAATTCCAACTAAACCTGTCTGCATCATTACATCAAGAAAATCATTATGACTATTCAGCATTCCACCGACAACATCACTTTTGCGCTTTGTATGGGACCATGTGTTACCGACCCCAACTCCGGCTAGGATTTCGTCAAGACCCTGCGATGAAAACTCTATGATATTATGTTTCCAGATATAAGGACGCCCCGAACCAAAATTTTCAGCAGATTCCTTACCACTTGCAGAATCAATCATATCGTAAAATATAGTATATAAGACAGCCGCTGACAAAATACTTATTGCGCACATTACAGCTGTCAAAACAATAAGCACTCTTTTATTTACTCTAAACAAATAGTAATATGCAAAAAGTATAAAACCAAAAAAACATGTGCGTACATAACTTTTATACAAGCAGTAAAAGGCAAATACGCTAAGCATTGCTAAGAACACAACAAACAGCCGTTGACGGCGTAAAGGTTTCAACTTTGTGTCTGAAGAACAGATTACAGCATATATACCGATCAGCATCAGAAACATGGCCATACAGTGACCTAAATCGTGACAGTTGTTATAAACACCTTTAAATCTAGCTAAATTATTCCAATAAAGAATAGTGTAAAGACTTTTTCCCTGAACAATAAGAAATGTACTGGATATAATAGGTACGGCAAAACCTATAAGCATGATTTTAATAAGTCTGGAATACTGACGCGTATCAACTATAACATTCTTTAAAACAAAATACGTAATGAACGGTAAAACAAATTTTGCAGCATCTTTAAAAAGTGATCTATCAATATATAATACATATATAAAAAAGACCCATGTAACAAAAGCGAACAGGAAGAAATCTACAGATGAGATATTAAGTCTTTTTGCCGAAATAACACGCAGAATAAAAGCTATAATAAGAATCCCGGTTGCAAAAATCGCAAAGACTTCATTAATATTCAATCCAAATACAAGCCAGCCGATATCAATAAACATAATCGGCCGAAAAAAGAAAAACAGTGATAATAACGCAGTCATAGCATTCCAGAGTTATAATATATTTAAATTATTAATAAAATTTTATCTTTTCAAAAGTTGCTGATAACAATCATATATATTGGCTGAAACCTTTGCAGAGCTAAAATGTTCCGCAGCAAAAATGCTTGCATTATTTGAAATCTTATCTCTCTTCTCATTATCATTCAAAACAGATCTTACTGCATCTACAATAGACTGAACGCTAATCTTATCCAGCAATAATGCATTTTCATCTGGGATAATTACGTCAGTTATCCCTCCTGCGTCTGCTACAATTGAAACCATTCCAGAAGCCATAGCCTCAAGCAGAGCAACAGGACATCCCTCCCCATAGCGAGTTGGTAAAAGAAAAATACATGATTTTTTTAACGCCTCAAATTTTTCATCATTCTGAATATAGCCGGGAAAAAAAACATTATTTAAACCTTTCTCATTCACTATTTCCATCAGACGATTTTTTTCAGGGCCATCTCCTGCCATGATCAGCTTCAGGTCAGGATACTCCATACTAATCAAATGAAAAGCCTCAACTATTTCATAAACACCCTTTTCAACAATAATACGGGAAAGATACAGCAGAGTTGTGCAGAAGTCACCACGATCTTTACAGACGGGGATATCGCTCATATCCACCATTGTAGTAACAATTTTTATTTTATCTTCCGCCACTCCTATTTGGACTAATGCTTCTTTGAAACTTCCTGCGAGAACAAGAACTACACCGGATCTATTTAAAAGACTGCTGCATATTTTAGAAAAGAAGCTGCTGGATGAAATTTTTTCAAAAAATACATCTTCCCAACCATGAAAAAAAACTAAAATTCGACCACCATATCCAAAACTCAAAAAAAGAATAAAAAGTAATATTTCTTTAATGATAGATCTAAAATTAAGGGAAGGATTAACATGAATAACATCAAATCTTTTTTGGATGAGCAGCTTTGTAAAAAGCAGCAAATCAATAAAAGGCATTAGAAAACACTGCAAACCTCGCTGAAATGCCCGACGCCCATAAAAAACAGATTTGATACATACCTTACCTTCCAGCTCACGTAAAAGCAGCTTAACGGTCTCAGCAACTCCGCCCATAAGTTTCAAATCAGGTGAAACTATAAGTAATTTTAATTTATCCTTTCCCACCACTCCTCCATCAATTCATATATCTTTGCCTAACTTAAAGAAGCATTTTGTTCCAGTATTAAGCAACCAGACTAAATCACATTTCTTAAACAAACTGTAACCCGACAGTAACAATCGGTCTAAAAAAAGGGATATTGTCTTTTAACACTTAGCAAGTACAACTACATTTCACTTTAACAATAAACCAATTTTTAGACTGGAGCCTGACAAATTATGCTACAACTCCTTAAAAACAAAGCAGCCCCTCTTTCAAAGATGTCCTGTGGCAATATAAAATGTTTTGAAGGACCGGGAATAGGAAGTCTTATTCAAAATGCAGGCAGGCTCAATATTCTGTATTTTGCCATACAGGATTTCCCTACATTATCAGCGATGTATGGCCCTGAATGGGCTGAACATCTGGAAAATGAAATTAAGAAATATATCCTAATTGAAGGTCATACCAATTTTCATCATGATGATTTCCACATCTTTTCTTTCAATCCGGGAGAATTTCTACTTTTAGATCCCAGCCAAATATTAAATGACTCCCACCTGCAGGAAATTGCGTATCAATTTAAAGTAAACATTGAAAACAACGTAAAGAGCGACCAAATTGGACGCACAGGAAACAGCATTACAATTAATACAGGGCACTCTTTCTTCTATGCTGCCCAATCAAATGATCAGCTTTGGTCTGGTTTTTTGTCCTCAATGGGAGAAGCAAGGCTGGAAGCACAAAAGAATATAGATATCTCTAAACTTGAACTCAGTAATGAATTTTGTGATATCCTTATACAGGGTGACATTCGCTGCCATTACCAGCCAATAGTTGATCTCGGAGATAAAACCATTCATGGCTGGGAAGCTCTTGCCAGAGGTCCTCTTAATTCTCCTTTTCGCTCTCCTCTAACGTTATTTGATATGGCCGAAAAGCTAGGTAAACTTTTTCCTCTTGAAAAATCATGTAGAGAAGCTGCCATCAGCTCTTTTGGCGAGCACCGACCACAACATAAACTTTTTCTGAACATTCACCCAAGAACAATTGTTGATCCTAACTTTACAAGTGGTGAGACAAAAAGACTGCTTGAGATGTATGATCTCAAACCAGGAAATATCGTATTTGAAATAACTGAAAGACACAGTGTGAAAGATTTTAAAACCTTTCGCAAAACTTTGGATCACTATAGAAACCAAGGCTACCTAGTTGCCATCGATGATGCAGGAACAGGATATTCTGGCCTCAGCTCTATTGCTGAAATAAAACCTGACTACATCAAGATGGATAAATCCTTTATAGATGACATTGAAACCAATCAGGTTAATAGGGCAATAATTGATACTTTCACTACTTTTTCTGAAAAAATAGGCGGAAAACTTATAGTAGAAGGTATCGAGACTCAATCGCAGGCATTAACTGTAATTGATATGGGTGTTCATCTCGGACAAGGCTTTTTTCTGGCAAAACCGGCAAAAGAAAAACCGCAACTAACTGACTCAGCAATGAACTTACGTAAATCAGCTGAAATATCTTTAAATAGCTCTACCTACGGAATTCCTGTAAAAAATCTGGTAAATAAGGTTGAATATGTTGAATCAAACACAGCTGTCCCGCTAGTGCAGCAGCTTTTTGCACAAAACAATTCAATAAGCAGTGTTGTAGTTGTCCACAACATGATTCCATGCGGGCTTATCATGGAATACAACCTGAATAAGCACCTTTCCGGAAAATATGGAGTAGCCCTATACTCTAACAAACCAATCAAATCGATAATGGACGACGGTCCGCTTATTGTTGACCTTGAAACCACTGTTGAAAACGTATCGCAGCTTGCCATGGCCCGTTCCCGCAAAAAGGCTTATGATGATGTTATCGTCACATGGAAAAATCAACTAATGGGAACAGTTTCAGTGCAAAGGCTTCTTGATACCCTCGCCAGCGTACAGGTTGAAATGGCGAAAGGCACCAACCCGCTTAGCGGGCTACCGGGGAATCTGGATATTGAAAAAGAAATTGACCGCCGCATGAAAGCCCATGAAAAATACAGCATTATTTATGCAGATCTTGATAATTTCAAAGTGTATAATGACACCTACGGCTTTAAAAACGGTGATAAAATAATCTTACAAATCAGTAAAATTATATCCTGGGCTACACGGAAACACGGTTCCACCGGTGATTTCATAGGACATATAGGCGGAGATGACTTTGTAATGGTCACGACACCGACCAAAGCAGAACGTATTTGCAAGGGGATAACCCGTTGTTTTAAGAGACTGGCAAAATATAATTATAATAAAAAAGACTCATGCGAAGGATGGATGGAAGGCAAAGGACGTGACGGTTCTATATCCAAATTCCCATTAGTTTCAGTTTCTTTGGCTATCCTTGACTGCGAACCGGAACAAACTCTTATGGAAATAGGGGAACATGCTGCTTCGCTAAAGAAATGGGCAAAATCCATAGAAGGCAATTGCTGGGTGCGGGAAAGGCGAAAACGCTAACCATCTTTCTCAAAAGCACAGACACAATAAAAAACGAGAATCTGAATACATTAGATATCTTAGATTCTCGCTTTTTGATTATTATACTTTTTTAAATGATAAAAATTAATAAGTCTTCAAAGTATACTATAAAAGATTCTCTTCAAAAATCTGTTTGATACGGTGGCGCAAATTTGTGAAACGTTTTCCAGCCGTTATATTGTTCAGTCCAATATGAAAAGCACGTTTACTGCCTATTAAAACAGCCAATTTTCTCGCACGGGTCAATCCTGTATAGAGCAGGTTACGTTGTAAAAGCAGGTAATGCTGGGAAACAATAGGCATAACCACAGCAGGATATTCGCTGCCCTGTGATTTATGAACGCTTACGGCATATGCCAAAGTTAATTCATCCAAATCAGCCAATTCATAATGTACCATATTACCGTCGAACTCAGCAGTGAGTTCATTTTCTTCAGTATCAATGTACATGACCCGTCCAAGATCACCGTTAAAAACTTCTTTTTCATAATTATTACGCAGCTGTAATACACGATCCCCAACCCTGTACTCAACAAAACCACGCTTAATGGCTTTTCCCGTTGAAGGATTCAGCCTCTCCTGCAGCAAGGCGTTAATTTTCTGAGTTCCAACATCACCCTTATGCATGGGAGTCAAGACCTGTACATCTTTCATGGGATCAAGACCGTATCGCTCCGGTATTCTTTCACAGACTGTCTGAGCAATCATCTCCTGCACTTTCTGTGGAGACTCCTGTGGAATCCAGAAAAAATCGGCCTCAGGAGCATCGGCTGGATGACCTAGAGGAAATTCCCCGTCATTAATCCGGTGAGCATTCACAACAATATAGCTTTCTTGTGCCTGTCTGAAAATATGACTCAACACAGCACTTGGAACCTGTCCACTTTGAAGCAGGTCAGAAAGCACATTTCCAGGACCGACAGAAGGAAGCTGATTTACATCACCTACAAAAATAACGCGACAGGTAAGCGGAACGGCCCGCAAGACTGCGAGACACAGCTGCGCATCAAGCATGGAAGCCTCGTCCACAACCAGCACATCAGCTTTAAGCTTCTGATCCTCATTAAAATAGAAACCGCCACTGTCCGGCGTATATTGCAGCATTCTATGTATGGTTGAGGCCTGACGTCCTGTAGCCTCCGATAACCTTTTTGCCGCACGCCCTGTTGGCGCAGCCAGCTTAACCTTGAGTCCAAGTTCACGCAGAGTCATGACTACGGCACGGGTAATTGTAGTCTTACCAGTTCCAGGTCCCCCTGTGATAATAAAAAATTTATTTACGCAGGCCTCAAAAACAGCTTCCCGCTGCTCATCAGAAAGTTCAAATCCAAGTTCAGTTTCAACCTCTGGTAAAGCCTTTTCAACTTTCTCCCGACTTACAGGTGATGGATGACTGACCAATCCATGCAATCTTTTACAAATTTCGCTCTCAAATCTGTAAAAATGCATTAGAAAAACAGCCTCATCGATATCCTGCTCAACCAGATTCTCAACTCTGACCCGCTTACGTTCCTCCAAGGAGAAAATACCATCACTGATCAATGATAGATCAACCCCGCCAAGCATCTTAGAGACATCTTCAATAAGTTTTTCCTTAGGACTGAACATATGCCCGCCCCTATCACTTACTGAAAATAAAGAATATATAATTGCGGCTTCAATTCGTTGCATTGAATCATGAGCAAATCCAAGTTTGAGAGCCATGGTATCAGCAGTTTTAAAGCCGATACCGCGAATTTCATAAGCAAGCTCATAAGGATTCTCGCTAATTCGGCTTACAGACTGAGCTCCATACAAATTAAAAATTTTGGCTGCATACGTGGGAGAGACATCATGGCTGTGCAGGAACAAGATAAGATTTTTGATCTCCCGCTGCGATTGCCAGGACTCTTTAATTTTCTCAAGTTTCTTTTTGGAGATACCTTTTATCTTGAGCAGCTTCTCAGGCTCATCATCAAGAATATCCAGAACATCTATACCGAAAGTTTTAACCATATCAGCAGCAATGGCCTCGCCTATGCCTTTGATTGAAGAAGATTTCAAAAATCTGATTACACCTGCTTCGGTAGCCGGACGAATACGTTCATAAAAATCAGCCTCAAATTGACGGCCGAATTTTGTATGCTGTTTCCAGCGTCCATGAAACTCAGCAGATTCACCGGGAGTTAGAGTTCCAAGGACTCCGACCACAGTAATCTGTGCAGGTTCATCTTTAGACGATACACGGGCTACAATATACCCGTTCTCTTCATTATGATAGACAACCGTGCGAACTTCGCCTGTCAATGTATCCGACATCATTTCCTGACTTTGTTTAATCGTGCTATACGAGGCTGCTGCAACCTCGCATGATAGGGGAGGTGATGCGCCATAGCGCATTGACAGATGAAAGCCTCTGGTCCCCCAATGGGGTACTGCATTTTGAAATCCAAATATGGATAATAGGCAGTAGAATCAAAAATAAAAAACCAGAGTTGTTGTAAAATTTATAATTTCTGACGATACTCCAAGGACTGCCTGAGAGTTTCCTTATCTGTATACTTCACTTCAGAACCAATCGGGATACCCTGTGCCAAACGACTCAAAGCTACACCCGAAAATCTGTTTTCAATCATATTCTTGATATAGGAAGCAGTTGCTTCCGCATCTACAGTTGCCCCAAGAGCAAGAATAAGCTCCTGAACTTCGCCCTTTTCAAGCCGACTCTCAAGCTTATTAAATTCAAGATGCTGCGGAGTAACACCATCAAGCGGGGAAAGAAGCCCCCCAAGGACCAGATAATACCCCTTGTACAACCCCATTTCTTCAATTGCCAAAAGCGAATCCCATTCTGAAACAAGGCAAAGCTTATCTCTTTCCCGACCAGGATCAGAACAAATACGACATGGGCATGTATCAGTAATGCTGGCACAGTGCTCGCAGATACAGAGCTTCTCACGCAAATCAATAATGCTCTGCCCGATGCCGGTAACCTTCTCTCTAGGCATTTTCAGCATAGTCAATGCTATTCTGAGCGCAGATTTAGGACCAAGACCTGGAAGTTTTGCCAGTTCTTGAGCTACTATACGTAATGGTTCAGGTAAATTATCCAAAAAAAGATCTCCGGCAGCCACAAGGGGCTAAAAATTTTGTATATCTATACAATACCTTGTTTCGATTCATACACATATTTAAAAAACGAAGAGGGAAAAATTGTGAATATTCCCCTCTTCGTTTTAGAGAAATCACCGAAGTATTTGATTTTTTAGAACATACCGGGGATATTCATACCACCAGTTATCTGGGACATTTCTGATTCCATCATAGCTTTTGCTTTCTTATTAGCATCATTTACAGCTGCAAGTACAAGATCCTGAATCATTTCAACATCTCCACTCTCTACGATAGTAGGATCTATTTTGATTTCAAGAACTTCAGATGAACCGTTTACTTTTACATTAACCATTCCGCCACCAGCAGAACTTTCAACTTCGCGAGTTTTAAGTTCATCCTGCAAAGCTGTCATTTTACGCTGCATCACCTGAGCCTGACGTACAAGATCATTCATACCTTTCATTATATTTCTCCTCTGAATTGATTTACTATTTTAACCGCATAGATACTTAATTCTGACCAGACTGAATAATCAGTATTAAACATCCTTACGGGGGTCCACTGAAATAATACTGGCAGCGAAAGAGTCAATGACCCTTCTTACATCAGGATGTGCTTCCACTTCATCCCGAAGTTGCTGTCTGCTTTTACGTTTACCTTTAGCGCTGATTTTAACCTCAACCTCAGTTCCAGCACCAAAATACTCGGCAGCCATGCGGGATATAACACCCCTGCATTCTTTACCGGTAATCTGGCTTTCATGAAAAGGATTGGCGCAAGTCAAGATAAGATTACCATCAATAAGTTCGCCTTTACACTTTCCCAATCCTGAAAGAGAACCATTTACCCCACTATCAGCAACATACTGCATAAACCCGCTAAAATTGCGTGGTCCGCTTGTAACAGGAGTCGCTTGTGGAGCCAAAGCAGCATCCGAATTTGCTGCTGTTCCTGAGTCAGGTTCAGAAGACTCTACAGGTGCAGGATTTTCAGACTCATAGACAGGTGATTGAAAATTATTATCTGTCAGTGAACCTGCCGCGTCAGGCAAGGAGGAATCATCTGATCCCATATCAGTTGCGGCACGATTTCCAGCTGGACGTCCGGATTCACTGCGCCCCATTGGACGACTGTTCGCTGCGGGAGTATTTCCATGCGGCACAGGCTGCTGCATATTCCCCTGACGAGGAGGAGGCCCACCATGTTGCATTCCCTGATTTTGAACTGGAGATTGCTGCGGAGAATTTTCCCATGGCGGAGCTCCAGCTGAATTAGCAGCTGAATTAGTAGAAGCAGTTGGGGCTGCTGTTGGAGCTACAGAAGGAGCTGTAGGCATAGACTGTTGCGCAGAACCGACAAGAGCCCCGGCTCTTTCAACAGAAATTAAATCGGAAAGACTGGCCATATTAAGCAGTAATAGCTCAAGAGCCATAGCCGGCTCTAAACTGGTCATGACTTTGCGCTGTCCGTCCACAGTCATCTGCCAGCAGGCATGAACAAATGAACGGTCAAATGTCTGCGCCCAATGTAAAAATTCCTTAGCTTCCCCGCTGGAAAGATTAAGGAGAGGAATAGCCCTCTCGCCAGACTGACCAAGTAAAAACATGTTACGCCAACAATTTCCGAGCTCACGAATAAAGAAACCAAGGTCAAGACCACGGTCAAGGACCTGCCTGACCACTTCTCCAACGGAAACAAGATCACGTTCGTGAATAGCCTGCATAAGTGCAAAAAAGACATCACGCCCAGCAAGACCTAAAATTGATCGAACATCTTCTTCAAGAAGTTTTTCACTTCCAAGAGCTAAGACCTGACCGAGCAACGACATGGAATCTCGCACACTTCCAGCACCGCGTTTGGCAATAAGATCAATGGCCCCACTCTCAAATTCTACATTTTCCTTATTCAGGATATCAGTAAGGTGAGCTGTCAGTTCCGTTGTTGAGAGCATTTTGAAAGCATAATGCTGGCAACGACTTATGATGGTTGCCGGGAACTTGTGAGTCTCCGTTGTTGCCATAATAAAAGTAGCGTGAGGCGGAGGTTCTTCAAGTGTCTTAAGTAGAGCATTGAAAGCCTGAGTCGTCAGCATATGTGCTTCATCTATGATGAAAACTTTATAGCGAAACTCAATAGGAGCATAACCTATATCTTCTTTGAGCCTTCTTGCATCATCAACTTTACCATGTGATGCGGCATCAATCTCTACAACGTCGACTCCGATACCGGCAGTTATCTGACGACAGTTATCACACTCATTACAGGGTTCAGCTGCTGGAGCGTTTTTACAGTTAAGTGCCTTGGCAAAAATTCTGGCAATGGTGGTCTTGCCTACCCCCCTAGTTCCGCTGAAAAGGTATGCGGGGGCGACCTTATCCTGTGCAGCCGCACGGGAAAGGATTGTTTTGACTGCTTCCTGTCCGGCAACTTCACCAAAAGTTTGCGGACGGTACTTTGCTGTCAGATTCGATGTACTCATTGTGCAGGCAGATCCATGTGGGTTCCATTTTAAAATCAGTTAATCCGGAGCCGGAACCATAAAGGCCCCGGATTAACAAAAAGAACTAAACTTCGTAGTATTCGAGCCAATCAACATACTTCGGATTACCGCCTTTAACAGCGTTGAAGTATTCTTTCTGAAGCAGAGTTCCTACTTCTCCGCGTTTACCAGCACCAATAGTACGGTTATCAACTTCACAAATAGGAGTAACCTCAGCAGCTGTACCACAAAAGAAAGCTTCATCGGCAATGTAAAGTTCATCACGGGTAAAAAGCTGCTCTTCAACTTCGTAACCAAGATCTCTGGCGACCTTCATAAGGCTGGCTCTGGTAATACCTGGCAGAACAGAAGTAAGAGGAGGAGTTTTGATAATACCGTTTTTGACAATAAAAATATTCTCGCCGGTTGCCTCAGATACATAGCCCTGAGTGTCAAGCATAAGAGCTTCATCATAGCCATCTTTAACGGCCTCAACCTTGGCAAGAATTGAGTTTACATAGTTACCGCATGCTTTTGACTTAGTCATCATTGCGTTAACATGGTGACGGTTGAAAGAAGAAGTTTTAACTCTGATCCCTTTTTCAAGTGCGTCTTCACCCAGATAAGCACCCCAAGGCCATGTGGCAATACATACACGAATAGGATTTGAGCCAGGGTGAACACCCATTGCGCCGTCTCCGATGAAAACAAGCGGACGGATATACCCTTCTTTGAGCCCATTAACTTTCAGAGTCTCAAGAATGGCATTATGAATTTCTTCAACAGAGAAAGGAATGGTTATGCCGAGAATTTTAGCAGAATCAAATAGTCTTACTACATGTTCGCGGAGCCTGAACACAGCAGATTTACCATCCGCTGTTGCGTAAGCCCTGATTCCTTCAAAAACACCTGCACCATAATGCAAAGTATGAGTCAGCACATGAACCTGTGCAGCATCCCAATCAACCAATTCACCGTCAAACCAAATTTTTTCAGCTTTCTGAACCATTATTTCCCCCTAATTTACTTCTATAAATATAGTCAGCAGCCACAAAATAACTGCCTTAATGACAACAGAATAAAAGAAGCTAAAAAAAAGAGGGTCCAAGGTCAAGAAGGAACGCGTAAAATGAACGATGAATTGTAAAGATTATGATAATATGTAAGAGTTTAACCCAGGAAAGATCAGACAGGGACAATAGCTCGCCCCTACCTGTCTCCTTAAATTAAACACTCACGACTGAATTTTCAACACCAGCGTACGGAGTTGAAGCGGTTCTATCCGGTTCGCTCTCATTAAACCAGATATTTTTGCCGGCAAGATACCTGAACTGATATTCACGGCCGACTTCAAGATCCAGAGTAACGGTATACTTTCCACTTTTTAATTTTTTCATAGGAGTCGATTTCTCACTCCACTCATTGAAATCACCTACAATATAGATTGCTTCACCGTTCTCAACCTGTTCGTTAGAAACTTCAAACTTAACTTTGCAAACAGGTTTAGTTTTAAGAAACTTCTTGGAAATAGCCACCTGAGCCTCCTGAGTTCTTGGATTATGGTTACGAGCATCAATAATATAATTTTTTTCTATAACTAAATAATCCGTATTTTTTTTTAATGTCAACAAAGATCGAAAAAAATTAGTATCACGTAACCCACTTTCAACAATTGATCATTCTGCAAAAAAAGCCGTCCTTATATTACTTTTAAGCAAAAAATGAAGTATACAGAAAATTAATAGCAAAAAGGCTTGTTTTAGAGATTATAATACGGCCAACTACGCTGTCATATCAACGAATATTCACTTTGACAGCAAGGTGCGCCGTGGTTACAAATGTTTTCCAAGTTTATTTTATATTTAGGAGTAACGACCATGGATAAGTTTCCAAGAGTTCACCGGCTGCCCCCCTATGTGTTTGCCAAAGTGAACGAGCTTAAAATGCAGATGCGCCATGACGGCGAAGATATCATAGATCTGGGTATGGGGAACCCGGATATTCCTACACCTCAACACATTGTGGATAAATTGGTAGAGGCGGCTAACAAGCCCGCCAACCACCGCTACAGTGCGTCCAGAGGCATCAAGGGTCTTCGCAGAGAAATGGCGCTTTGGTATGAAAGAAGATATGGCGTTGAACTGGATTATGATCAGGAAGTGGTCGTTACCATGGGCGCCAAAGAGGGGCTGGCGCACCTGGCGTTGGTTATGCTTTCACCAGGGGATGTTGTTTTTGCACCTGACCCATCATATCCTATTCACCCGTATGCGAGTATTATTGCCGGAGCGGACGTAAGGCGCGTGCCTATCGGAGCTGACAGGGATTTCTTTGAAGACCTGGAGCTGGCAATGCGCCAGACATGGCCACGGCCGAAACTTTTAATTATCAACTATCCGCATAACCCCACAGGAGTTACTGCAGATATTCCTTTTTTCGAAAAGATTGTTGATTTTGCGAAAGAAAATAATTTGCTGGTCATACACGATCTTGCATATGCAGACTTTACCTTTGACGGATATGAAGCACCCAGCTTTCTACAGGCAAAGGGAGCAAAAGATGTCGGCGTAGAATTTTTTTCACTATCTAAAAGCTATTCCATGCCCGGCTGGCGCGTAGGTTTCTGCTGCGGGAACAGAGAAATGGTTCAGGCGTTGACCCGTATTAAAAGTTATCTGGATTATGGCCTTTTTCAGCCTATCCAGATTGCCGCTTGCGCCGCCCTTTCTGGTCCGCAGGATTGTGTTCGTGAAATTATGAATACCTATCAGGACAGACGGGATGCACTTTGTGAAGGCCTTCAGCGTATCGGGTGGCCAGTAACTCCTCCCAAAGCAACCCAGTTCATCTGGGCAGAGATACCTGAACAATTCAAGCATCTCGGTTCCGTTGAATTTTCAAAACTATTACTGAGAGAGTGTAAAGTTGCAGTCGCCCCCGGACTTGGGTTCGGAAGCTATGGTGACAGCCACGTGCGTATGGCTCTCGTAGAAAATAGACAAAGGATCAATCAGGCTGTTCGCGGAATGAAAGATCTTTTTGACAAAGGTTAAAATATAAGTATTCAAATTCAGTACAGGCTGGACGGTGCTTCGGTCTGTACTGAATTTAAAAATAAAAGCTGGTTAATTACAAATTATTAAACAGCTAGAAGAGGTTAAAATTGCAGACTGTTAAGCTAGCCATAGCGGGTTTCGGCACTGTTGGAACCGGACTTGCCAGAATTATTGAAGAAAATAAAGATGTCATTCTTGCACGTTGTGGTAAGAATTTTAAACTGACTTCCGTGCTCGTACGCGACATCAATAAAAAAAGAGACTTCCTTCCTGGTCCTGAAGTTAAATTCACAGCTGATCCTGATGAATTTACATCAAATCCTGATGTAGATATTGTTGTCGAACTTATGGGCGGGATAACCGTTGCAAAAGAAATCGTCATCAAAGCTCTTAAAGCCGGCAAGCATGTAGTTACTGCAAACAAACATCTTTTAGCTGTTCATGGCATTGAACTTTTCAGAGTTGCTGCTGAGAACAAAGTAGGACTATACTATGAAGCCAGTGTTGCTGGCGGCATTCCAATTATCCAGTCAATAAAAGAATCGCTTGCGGCTAACCGTATCAAATCTATTGTTGGAATTTTAAACGGAACCGCAAACTATATTCTTTCAGAAATGTCCACGAATGGACTTGAATTTGACACAGCTCTCAATCAGGCAAAAGAACTTGGATATGCTGAAGCCGACCCGACCTTTGATATTGAAGGAATCGATGCTGCACATAAAGTTGTAGTTCTGGCTCGCATTGCTTATGGTCAGGATTATCCTCTTGATGAATTACCAATCGAAGGCATCACTAAAGTTGAAGGACAGGATATCCGCTTTGCCCGTGAATTCGGATACCGCATCAAGCTTATCGGTCAGGTGCGTGATGTTGGCGGAAAACTGGAAGCAGGAGTCTTTCCGGCACTTGTCAAATACACCCTGCTGCTGGCCCGTGTAGGCGGAAACTACAATGCAATACGCGTTGAAGGAAACGCAGTCGGACCGGCATTTTTTCATGGTCAGGGAGCAGGATCATTACCAACCGGCAGCGCAGTTCTTGCTGACATTATGGCACTCTCCAAAACAGACACTCCAGATAACACCGGATTCTGCAACGCTCCAATCAAAAAGGCTGAAATACTTTCACCGGAACTTGCAACCTCAGAATATTACTTCCGCTTTACTGTTCAGGATAAAGCAGGTGTAATGGCGGCCTTATCAAAATGTCTGGCAGAATATAATATTTCTATTGCTCAAGCAGTACAGAAAGGTAATCCGTCTGAAAAAGACATCCCGGTTGTTTTCACAACCCATCAGGCCAGTACTAAAGATGTAAATGCTGCACTTAAAGAAATAGACAACATGCCATTTATTACCCGCCAGACGGTTAGTTTGCGCATTTTAAAAGGATAGCCTGATAATATGAAACTTCTTTTTCTAGTTGCTGACGGCATGGGCGGATGGCCTATAGAAGATCTTGATGACAAAACTACCCTTGAAGCTGCTTATACTCCTAATATGGACATGCTGGCAGGAAAAGGTCTGGTCGGAACATGCAGAACTGTTCCTAAAGGCATGGCTCCAGGGTCTGATGTAGCTAATATGTCTCTTCTTGGCTTTGATCCCTCAGTTTATCATACTGGACGAGGGCCTATTGAAGCTGCTGCGCAAGGACTTAAACTTGATCCTGATGATTTGGTATGGCGTATGAATCTGGTCAATATTTCCGGATTTGAAGAAGATGGAACTATGTACGACTATTCTTCAGGCCATATCGGAACAGATCAATCAGTGCCATTGGTAGAAAAGCTACAAGCTGAACTAGGCAATGACGAATTCACATTTTACCCAGGAATTCAATACAGACACCTGCTGGTACATAAAGGAGGTGCAAAAAAACCTGAAAGCAAGCTCGAAATTCGCCCGCCACATGACCTTACTGATAAACCAATTGGTGATGATGTAAAAGAATTTGCTAAAAGTCCGCTCATGGACAAGCTGGTTCGTGACGCAGAGAAAATTTTAGCAGGCAATGGAACTAAGGCCGTATCCATATGGCCATGGGGACAAGGCAAGCCATTAATCCTACCGCCTTTTCAAGAAAAGTTCGGTATGAAAGGCGCAGTAATATCAGCAGTAGACCTCATCAAGGGACTTGGCCGAGCCTCAGGTCTGAAAGTAATTGATATAGAAGGTGCAACCGGATTAGTTGATACCAACTATGAAGGTAAAGTTGAAGCTACTCTCAACTTTCTAGAGCATGGAGATTTCGTATACGTACACCTTGAAGGCCCGGACGAAGCTGGACACATGGGTAGTGTCGAAGATAAAATCACGGCTATTGAAAGATTTGACAAGCTCATAGTAGGTCCACTGCTGAAAAAATATCCTCTGGATCAGGCTTCTTACGTTATCACCTGTGACCATTTCACTCCTATTGAGACTAGAACCCACGATGAAACACCTGTCCCGTTCATTATGACCTCTCCACGCTGCATTGCTTCAGGTATAGAATCATTCAGTGAACAGATCGCTGATCGTGCAGGGATCATTATCCCCGAAGGTCATGATTTCATGCAGTGGGTTTTGGATAAAATCAAATAATCATGAACAACAGCAAAGAATTTCCGACCCCCTGTACATGGTATAATCACAGTGTTTCCTACGGTGAAACCGATGCTATGGGTGTTGTATATTACGCAGAGTACCTGCACTTCTTTGAACGCTCTCGTTCACTGTTTATCCGTGAACGTGGTATGAGTTACAATGAAGTGGAAAAACGCGGAGTATATCTACCTGTGCGAGAAGCATCATGCAGGTATCGCATTCCTGCTCACTATGATGACCAGCTCAACATCCAAGTAGGAATCAGTGAATGGAAACGTGCTTCTGTAAAATTCAGTTATGACATATACAAGGAAGACCGTACCTTGCTAATTGCCAGTGGATTCACTGAACATGCCTGCACAGATAAAAATGGACGCCCTGTGCGTATACCAGACTGGCTCAAAGAAATATTTTAGTAAAAACTAGATAGAAGTTGCGCTTTAAACTATAATTGGTCTTATACACATAAAAGTGCCATATGAATTATAGTTATATTTATAATCAGCACTTCACAACGGCCATATGAAACTTATTATTTACTTTCCCCTTTGAGATTCTCGTCACATTAATCTGACACAGATTCCCCTGAGAGGATTTTATACAGGATATGAGCGTGACTACGCCCGTATCCTGACTATTTTAATTCAAACACATAACTTAGCCTTTCCGACTGGACAACAAAATGTATTATGACGTTCACACTCACGCTTTCCATCCCAAAATCGCCGATAAGGTCATAACTCAACTTCATGACCATTACGGCATTACAGCAATTGGTAATGGACATCCTGAAGATCTGCTTGCACGAGCTCAAAAGGCCGGGCTGGATAAAGTAATTATTCATACAGCAGCAACATCACCTGATCAGGTGATTCCAGCTAACAACTGGTCCATTGAACTCATGAAATCTGACCCGCATATAATAACCTTCGGAACGATGCACCCAGACTATGATGATCCTGAAAAGGAATTTGCCCGCCTTGAACGAAATGGCATTAAAGGGCTTAAATTTCATCCAGATTTTCAGGGATTTTTCATGGATGACCGTAAATTTTACCGCATTCTAGAAATGATACAGGGCCGATTTGTAGTTATGCTTCATATCGGCGATAAACTTCCACCAGAAAAAAACCCATCCTGCCCGTTAAAATTGAAAAAAATTCTTCAGAACTTCCCACGATTAAAAGCAATCGGAGCACATATGGGAGGACTCTACCATTGGAAATGGGTTGCTGAAGAACTAGCGGGAATGAATGTATATTTTGATACATCAAGCGCCATGCCTTTTATGGATCATAATGTGTTGCTTGATATTATGAACAAGCATCCGCGAGAACAAATACTTTTCGGAAGCGATTATCCTCTTTTTGATCCAGGAGAGTCTATGAAAGAATTACAGCATACTTTAAAACTGACTGATACAGAGATGGAAATTCATCTCAGTGCTGCTGATCATTTATTAAATTAGATTCATACAATTAATCCCTGTAAAAGCTATACGTGCTTTTGCAGGGATTAATCATATCTAAAACATACCTACTTTCCCACAGCATGTTTTCCCATGAAGTATACTATTATATGGTGGAACGGTCTTATCAAATTAAAATATAAAGGACCGGTCCAATTGCGATAATGAACTATCGTAAATATGTGAAATTTGGTTTTTCCATTACTAAGAGGAACAGCAACTGCACCGATATATCCGCATAAATGTTTATCCTCAGCTTTTCCTACCCAGTATTCATCGGGCTTAAAGTCTACGGATGTAAAGAAATCAACTTTCCCGCCTGGAGTATAATCCAACTTTTTTTGCATAGCTTTGGTATGACCTATTTCACCATGCTCAAGCCCCATTAATTTAGCAATGACTGACCTGACTTTATAAAGCCAGCATAGCCATAACGGTTCATAACGGATTAATCGATCTAAAAATTGTTCAAGTGAACAGTCCCCGATGACAACCTTTGAGTCAATATGATCAGCATTGCCTATCAACTTATCTAGAACAGCAATGGAGCGCACAGCTTGTATTGAGTCATTCATGGATTCATCCTCCCGAGTTCAACAGTCCCTATTGGTGCATGATTAATTTTAGCAAAAATAGATTCGACCTCTGCCCATGCGATATCAGACTTCATAATACCTCCATTAGCCACTTACAGGAATATTATATAATTCATTCAGCAACAGGTTTACTATTTCCATTGCTTCATTGCCCACAATAGGAGGAGAAACCATTCTTACCCCAACAAAAATGGCATAATCAATTTTAGCAAGCACAGCTGCCCGCTCGGGGTTCCCACACAACTCTTCAAAGATCAGCCTCAAACACTCAATGCGCATATTATCAACTTTCTGTAGATACTTTTGCGCAAGAGTATCCTGCTGTGCCCAGGCACGAATGCTTATTTCAACGTTCATCGGATAGTCTACAGAGACTTCAACCATTTTTTTGTACCGTTCAAGCGCACTTGCACTTGAACTTAATTCCTGCACCCTATCAATTGTCCACACCTGCACCCAGTAATCCAGCATCCGGTCTAAAAAATCCACTCTATTCTTAAAATGATGGTAAAATGATCCCTTGGTCACTCCCATTTTTTTACACAAAGCGCTGATAGTCAGTTGCTGAATGCTTTCGGTTTCAAGCAACTGTAATCCAGTATCCAATAAATTCTCCGCAGAGTATCGCTGCCCGTGTTCATTCATATTTAAGTCCATTATATTTATCCTTCTTAGCTATTCACCTCAATACCATACCGTATGGTATGTTTAAATTATACAAATTCAGACAAAACTGTCAATAAAATTTGTGAAGCATCATTTACCTTACCTTTTCAAACATTTGAAATAGGTCCTTTGGGTGTAAGCCTATTTCAGAACGGGACAAAAAGAAAAAAGAGCCGTCTGTGGGGCATCCACAGACGGCTCTTACAAATACCTTTTGATCCAAGTATTAAAATCTAATTATGAACTCTTACACGCTTGGGGTGACATGCGTTGTTTGCACAAGGAGCAATAGCGATATCAGACTTGCCTTCCTTATTCAATTTCACGTGACAACCACGACAGCTGCGATCACTGTGTAGAGTATGGAATGCTTTAAAGTAAGACTCTGGCTGGCCTTTACGAACAAGCTCATCATGACATCCCACAGAAGCACATGACTTAATCTGTGACTTGCCGTCCCATGTGTGGTGGCATTTCACACAGTTAACATCCTGATGTTCAAAATGAGAAAACTTGACCTGAGCAAAACGGACCTTGTTAAGCACGTCAGGACGCTTGAACTCCAAGTTAACAGGAAACCTTACAACCAGATCTTCAGTGACAATAACTGGATTCTCGCTGGAGATACTAGCAATTTCCTCACTCAAATGGCTAGTAGTCGTTGCATAAATAATAACGAGAACGGCAAATACAACTGCCATCCCTACATACATAAAATTCGTCTTCATTCTATTCCTCCTCATGAAAGTCGTAACTTTCTACTCAAAATCTGGAATTATTTCAATAAAAATGCGTAGATGTATATGCTCTGCAACTAGCAAATCAAACTTTAAGAAGGACTACAACTGAGTCATTGAGAAATTTTTCACACAATCACACTGCATGCAAAATTAAATTCAGATACTGTAACTTCAAGCCGAAATCACTGCACATCACATTTTTTACATGATCTAATGCATAAATGTTATATTAAATACTGCTGGAAACGCATATTCCAACAAGGGCTATATATAATTCACAACCAAACCAATATGCATGTTTATCTGATCTGAAAATTTAAAAAATTTACTTTTTTTTCTATAATAACAATTATCAACCATTTGCATCGGCAATACGTGGCTTGTAAAGCACAAAAAACCAACACTTTAAATAAAAAAAGCCTCCCTTTGAATTACAAAAGGAGGCTTGTATAATACAATTTAAAAACCTTATTCGCGAACACCTGCCATCAGCAGGCCAATATTATCAATCTTTGCTTTATCAGCAACTGAGAATTCATCCATAATCTGTCCGCAATACATCACTGCTACGCGATCAGCCAACTGCAAGGCTTCACCCAGATCTCCTGTCACAAGAAGTATACCAGCCATCTTGCGAGCTTCCAGAAGTTTATTCCAGACTTCCTCAGTAGCAGAAATATCAAGTCCCTGTGTCGGCTGCTCAGCAACGATCAGATGAGGCTGGCGGTATAGTTCGCGAGCAAGTACCATCTTTTGCAAATTCCCGCCTGAAAGCTGCCATGCAAGAGCCTGAATACGACCAGGACGAACATCATAATCCTTAACAAGCTCTTCGGCTACTTTTGCAGCCTTATCACGTTGTAAAATTGGACCTGAAGTAAACCCCTGACGGGTTGTAAGCAACAAGTTGTCAACGAGATCGAGGTTACGTGCAGTAGCAAGATCAAGACGATCTTCGGGTATATATGACATGGAGTTATTCCATTTCATTTCCGCAAAAAATTTGCGCCACGGCTTGTTCATTATAAAGATGGTATCCTTAGGAGGTTTACGTAAACCGCATACACCCTCCACAAGTTCCTGCTGCCCATTTCCTGCCACTCCGACAATGGCAACCACTTCACCTTTGCGAACATCAAGATTAATGCCTCTCAAGCCGATTCCGGTCATATTTTTTACTTCCAGAACCTTATCACCTATTTCCACATCCTCTTTATGTATCTCTAAAAGAACTTCCTTACCTACCATCCGGCAGGCAAGATCTGCTTTTGATACAATTTTATTACGAGGAACTTCGGCATCAATTTCACCACGGCGCAAAATTGCAACCTCATCAGCAATTGCCATAACCTCTTCAAGTTTATGACTGATAAATACGACAGATTTACCTTGTCTGGTCATAGCCCAAAGAGCTTCAAAAAGACGAAATGCCTCGCGGGGAGTAAGGACTGCAGTTGGCTCATCAAAAATAAGCACCCGGCTTTCACGGTAAAGCAGTTTGATAATCTCAACCCGCTGCTTCTCGCCCATAGAAAGATCCTGAACCCGTGCAGAAGGATCAATCTCAAGTTCATAATCCTCGGCAATCTGGCGAACCCTTTCATTCATCTCCTTAGGACTGACAAAAAAAGAACCTTCCTGACCAAGCAAAACATTTTCGGCAACGGTCATTGTATCCACCAACATAAAATGCTGATAAACCATCCCGACCCCAGCCTTGATTGCATCCTTGGAATTTGAAAAATCAACCCTCTGCCCGTCCACTTCAATAAATCCTTCGTCAGGCCTGAAACGTCCGGCAAGCATGCTCATGAGAGTACTTTTACCGGCTCCATTTTCACCGAGAAGAGCTTTGATACGACCGGGGTATAAATCCAGAGAAATATTATTATTGGCAACGACCTTGCCGAATCGCTTGGTAATACCTTTAAGGGAAATGAGTGGATCACAGCCATCAAAGCCAGTGGCCTTCTGACACTCAGGGCGGCTTAAATCTTGAAATGAACTCATATGAATCTACCTACCCTTCCGGCTCAATGTTAATTCCAAGATGTGCCGGAGCATTTCCACTGCGGCCTCTCACTGCAGAGAAAATAAGGACAAGAATTGTTAAAGCATAAGGCAGCATCAATAGTAAAGAAGATGGAATATGTGTTCCGATTGCCTGAAGACGAAGCTGAAATGCCATAACCCCTCCAAAGAGATATGCACCGAAAACAGCCCTTCCAGGACGCCAAAAAGCAAAAATAACCAGCGCAACAGCAATCCATCCACGCCCACCGGAAAGCCCGTTGGCCCAAAGATGGGTATAAGCAAGTGAAAGATACGCCCCGCCAAGACCGATAAGAAAACCGCCGCCTAAAAGTGCTATCCAGCGCAAACGAACGGCTTTGAGTCCAACAGCGGCAGCGGCGGCCGGCTTTTCCCCAACAGCTGTTATCGCCAGCCCCAAACTCGTTCTATTTATAAATAGCATAAAAAGAACAGGAATGATGAAGGACACGTAAACTAGAGCATCCTGTTTAAAAAAGATATCACCCAGATAGGGAATAGAAGAAAGAAGTGGAAAGCTGAATTTATCAAAACCGTCAATACCCATGCCTATAAAAGGAGTGCCCAGAAAATTACACAGCCCAGTACCAAGGATGGTCAGTGCAAGTCCGGAAACAACTTGATTACCAAGACAGGTTATACAGACAATTCCGTGCAGCATGGCCATAAATGTTCCGGCAATACCACCACAGAAGAATCCCAGCCAGGCATTACCTGTGGTCAGACTAACGACAAAAGCGACAAAAGCCGCCATGCTCATCATCCCCTCAACACCTAGATTCAGTACTCCACCCTTCTCAGTGAGAATTTCACCGAGAGTAGCATACAAAATTGGAGTTCCTGACTGGACTGTAGCTGCCAGCAAAGGCACAATAAAACTTTCCAACATATTTCACCCAAAAAGGTTAGAAGTCGAACTTACCGTTCAACTGTCTATTTTTTCTTAACAATCTTGTATGTGACCAACATCTGCCCGGCAAGAACAGACAAAAGAATCAATCCTTCCATAATAGAACCAAAAGAAGCAGGAACCTGAAGCTCAAGCTGCATATTTTCTACACCGACTCGAAGCGCAGCCAGCAGGTAAGCAGATATTCCAATGTAAAGAGGGTGCAGTCTTGCCAGCCATGCTACGACAATTGCAGTATAACCGTAGCCGACCATAATACTGGTTTGAAGCCTATTAACAGTGGCGGAAGTTTCAATACAGCCGGCCCATCCTGCAAGAGCACCTGAAATAGCCATAACCAGAATAGTCAGCATTCCGTATGGAAGCCGGGAATACATGGCTACCTTGATTCCTTCCCCGGCAATCTTAATTTCATAGCCCAACCGGGTGAAGCGCATAAAAGCCCACATGGCAAGACCGGAACCGATACAAACAGCAAAGCCCCAGTGCAAACGGGTTTCTCCAATTTGACCGATAATTGCTGATGGTGAAAATTCAGGTGTTACGGGAAAACCAAAGCTTGCGGGATCTTTCCAAACTCCGAATACAAGGTATTCAAGTAGAAGTATTGCGATATAATTGAGCATCAGGGTTGAGATAATCTCATTAACTTGCAGCTTAAGCCGTAAAATAGCAGGAATATATGCCCAAAATGCACCGCAAACTGCGGCACAGAAAAACATGAGCGGCATAAGCAGAAAACCGGGGAGATCTGGAAAGTTGAGGGCGGCCCAGGTCGCACCGATGGCTCCCAAAGCAAACTGTCCTTCAGCTCCGATATTCCATACCTGCATTCTGAAAGCTGTAGCAACACCCAATGCACAAAGAAAAATCGGGATAGCTTTTAAAAGGGCATCTTCCAAAGCCCATGAAGCACCAAAAGACCCCTGCCAGAGCACAAGGAGTCCTTCAACAGCAGATTTACCCTGCAATTCAAGCAGGAGCGCACTTACCCCGAAAGAAAAGACCAGGGCGCCCACGATAATAATCGGAGCACCCCAGTTCCAAGGTTCGTCACGCTTTTGTAAGCGATAAGCCAGCATAAATTATTACTTAGTATTTCCAATTACGCCGTCAACAAACCAAGACATACCGAGCAGTTCGGGATCAGTCATGGATTTTCCGGCAGGAACAGCTTCTTTACCGTTCTGGTCTTTAAGAGGACCTACGAAAATAGCGTTGTTTCCTTTGATTATATTCTGCTTTGCAGCAGCAACTGCATCTTTAACATTCTGTGGAACCATTGGGCCGAAAGGAGCAATATCAACAACTCCCTGATCCATTCCCCACCAGAGGGACTCATCACCTTTCCAAACTCCGTCGCGAACCTGTTCAACAGTATTCTTAAACAGAGGAGCCCAATTCCATATAGCTGCAGTCAGGTGAGATTTAGGAGCCATCTTGGACATATCAGAATTATAACCGATAGAATATTTTCCGCGCTCCTGAGCTGCTTCCTGAGGTCCGGGAGAATCCTGATGCTGAGTTATTACGTCAGCTTTCATGTCCAGCAGACTGATTGCTGCGTCTTTTTCAAGAGCAGGATCATACCATGACTTTGTCCAGACAACGCGGACAGTTGCTTCAGGATTAACTGAACGGACACCGAGAGTAAAAGCATTGATACCACGAATAACTTCCGGAATAGGAAATGCAGCAACGTATCCGATTACATTTGATTTAGTCATCATACCGGCAACAATACCTGTAAGGTAGCGAGCCTGATACATACGACCAAAATAGTTACTCATGTTAGGTGTGCTCTTGAAACCGGAGCAATGCATAAAAGCAACTTTAGGGAACTTTTTGGAAACTTTGACCATTGGATCCATGTAACCAAAACTGGTTCCGAAAATTACATCATAACCTTTACGTGCGAAATTTAGAACAACGCGCTCAGAGTCTGGTCCTTCAGGTACGGACTCAACAGCAGAAGTTTCAACCCAGGGCAATTTATCAATAGCCTTACGGCCCTGATCCTGTGCAAATGAGTAACCTTCATCACCCACGGGAGAAATGTAAACAAAACCGACTTTGAGCTTTTCTTTCTTAGCTCCAGCAAAACCAGCTGTAGCCATCATAACAGACATTGCTGCAACGATGACCATAATCATAACTTTACGCATCATCCACTCCTTGATTCAATTAAAAAACTTCTGAAGCCCCGCACAAACGGCGTCTTCCCTCAGTACGTAATATAAGGCAAAAGGCCTAAACAAAAAAACAAATACACAACCAGCCCCCGGACAACCTTGTCCGACAGCTGGCAAATGTACTGTCTGTTTCGACCTTAAATATATCTTAAAGCTAATTAAAAGCTTTAATCATCTTCTTTAGAAACTTTTACAATAGGCTCTGCAAACTGAGTTGCACTGTCCCAAGGAAAAAGAATCCATGTATCCTGGCTTACTTCGGTTATATAAGTATCAACCAAAGGACGTCCTTCAGGCTTGGCATAAACTGTTACAAAAAGGGCTTTGGGTACCATTTCCCTAACCAGTTTCGCTGTTCCGCCGGTATCGACCAGATCATCTACCAGCAGCCAACCTTCACCATCACCTTCGAAATTTTTAAGAACAGTGGCTTTTTTTTCCTGAGTTTTCCAATCATATGTGGAAATGCAGACGGTGTCGATAAATCTTATATCCAGTTCCCTTGCCAAAATCGCTGCTGGAACCAATCCTCCACGGGTTATTGCCAGAATGCCTTTAAACGGCCCTTTATCCAGCAATTGCCATGATAAGGTTCTACAATCCCTGTGTAACTGATCCCATGAAATAGGGTACATTTTTGAATATCTGTCTGCCTTGGACAATTTTAGCTCTCCTTGTTTTCCAACTATGTACGCGGTTTCCCTAGCCCAAGGAAAGCAAGAGGGCAACATAAAAATAAACACCTAACCGAATTTATGAATATTTTTATCTGCGAGATATTCACAAATAAACTTTCATAAAAAAATAAATAAGTTTCCAAATATCCAATAAAGTATGTAACTAGAAGATCAAATATGCATTTACACTACTGATCACAGATATTCAACTGCGTGCAACTTCAACTGATCCTGTCTTTAACATGAATTTTTAATTTTACATAAAACTTCAGCAAGGCTAAAAGAAGTCTTATACGAATAACAAAAAAACAGTGGATGATTCTAACATGCGACACAAAGAGATAAACAAATATAAATATCGGATTACTCTTCCAGTAATTATTATTTTATCACTTATGGCAGTTTATTCCTTTCATTCTATTATTATAGAGCAAAAAAGAGTGAGTGACACCCGTAATCGATTAGTTGAACTAAAAACAACAGCCTATTATGTTTATACAAAATCATCGGGACTTGAATACAATCTTCACCGTTTTAAATCTCTTGTGGAAGAACTGAAAAAAATTCCAAAAGAGAATGTTTTTTATAAGCTTATTCATGCAAATGATGATGAACTTTTCATTGTAGCGAAAAGGTTTATTGATGCTACTGCAACAGAGACTCAGCAAGCAATGAATACAGCTCTCAAAAATCTGGATAATACGCTTAGCACAATCATAAATAATACTTTTGAAAACTATAAATCAGAAATTAATACTAAAATTAAAATTGAATATGCAATATTATTTCTAATCTGCATTTTAGGGATCATCCACTATTTCCTAGTTGACAATCCAATGCGTCACGAGCTTAATCGAAATGCCCGTGAAAAAGAGACCAGTAAATCTACTATCCGGAAACTTGCTGAACGCGATACTCTTACAAATCTTCCTGGACGCATGAAGTTCTATGAAGAATCAGAACGGGAGATTTCATCAGCCACTCGCTACGGGTCAGATCTATCCCTGATTAAGATGGATATACATGACTTCAAAACCATCAATCAGAAATATGGACAAAAAGCAGGTGATAAAATTTTGGCAGGTTTCGCCAGAGCAGTACGTAAGCATCTTAGACGACCAGATAGCTTTTTTCGCGTAGGAGGTGATAAATTTATCATTCTCGCGCCGCATACTACATCAAAAAACGCTATTAACTTAACTGACAAAATACAAAGTATCGTGAGCAACTACAGACCGCTCAAAGATATCCCTTTTAAAATAAACACAGGTATCGCCTCCTGCGGACAGGAAGATACAACCGAAACATTACTCAACAAGGTGGACAATGCTCTAAAAGAATCCAAAAAAAAAGGACCTGGCTCTGTGTACCTCATCGCTGAATCAACTCAAATATCCGAAAAATAATATGATTAAAAAAATTTCATTCTCCATACTGACCACAATTGCTTTTTTAACAATAACAGCGTGCTCCACACTGCAAAAAGGACAAATTCAACCTGTCCATAATGCAACACATGTTTCCTCACTCAATAAATGTCAAATACCGTTACAAGATTTTTTTAAAAATCCGGTTGCCAATTCTTTTACTATTTCCCCAGATGGGACTCAGATAGCCTGGACTGCCCCCTGGCATGAACGAATGAATATTTTTGTAAAAGATCTTTCAAATAACAAAATAACTAGAGTGACAAATGCCACCTCCCGAGATGTATCAGGATATTTCTGGGGAGGTAATTCACGAATAATATATGGTCAGGATAGCGGAGGAGATGAGAATTTTCATACTTTCTCTGCTCCACTGGACGGAAGCGGAGCCGTTGACCTCACACCATATGAAAATACACGCACTAATCTTCTTGATGACCTTGAGAATGATGAAGATCATATCCTCATCACTATGAACAAGCGTGATCAGCGATCATTTGATGTTTATAAATTGAACATAACAAATGGTGAGAACGAACTGATAGCTCAAAATCCCGGAGATATCGTAGGATGGATGACTGACAATGATGGACAGTTGCGCATTGCCATTGCTGTCCGTAACGGGAACAACGTTATTTTATACCGTAAAAATGAACAGGAAATATTCCGTCCTATTAAAACAACCGACTTCCGTACTACTTTCGCCCCTCTTTTCTTCGATTTCGACAATCGTAAAATATATGTAGCCTCCAATATTGAAAGAGATAAGACCGCTGTTTATCTTTTCAATCCTGACAATCAAAAACTTGAAGAGCTTATTTTTGAACATCCCGACGTAGATGTTTCACAACTCCTACGCTCTAAAAAACGTAAAATAATCACCGGTGCGGGATATTATTCAGATAAAGCCCACTATGTTTTTTTTGATGACATACGCGAAGAAATTCAGTCTGACCTTGAACAACAACTTTCAGGCTATCAAGTTGCTGTAACAGATTTAAATAAAGATGAAACTAAAATGATAGTCCGCACATACTCGGACCGCAGCTTAGGAGCCGGATATATTTATGATATTGAGAGCAGGAAATTAAATAAAATTGCTGAGGTAAGTCCATGGTTTGATGAAAACAATATGGCTGCCATGACTCCTATATCATTCACATCCCGTGACGGCCTGACAATTAATGGCTACCTGAGTCTTCCAGTAGGAAAAAAAGCAAAAAATCTCCCTGTGGTCCTCAACCCTCATGGAGGACCATGGGCACGCGACCACTGGGGATTTAATCCTGAAATACAATTTCTTACCAACCGTGGAATTGCCGTATTGCAGGTAAATTTCAGAGGTTCTACTGGATACGGCCGACAGTTCTGGGAAAAGGGCTTTAAACAATGGGGTCGTCAAATGCAGGATGACCTTACAGATGCCGTTGACTGGCTGGTTAAGCAGGGTATTGCCGATCCAAAACGTGTAGCGATTTACGGAGCATCATATGGAGGCTATGCAACACTTGCAGGTCTAACCTTCACCCCTGATGTATATGCCTGCGGAATTGACTATGTAGGACCATCTAACCTCTTTACTCTCATGGAGACACTGCCTCCCTACTGGGAATCAGAACGTGAAAGGTTCTACATTATGGTGGGTGATCCTGTGCGTGACTATAAACTTTTGCGCCAGATATCGCCAATATTCCACGTAGACAATATAACTGCCCCACTTTTTGTGGCTCAAGGCGCTAATGATCCCAGAGTAAAAAAAGATGAATCGGATCAGATTGTTAAAGCGCTCCGAAGCCGAGGTGTAAATGTTGAATACATGGTGAAAGAGAATGAAGGGCATGGCTTCATGAATCAAGAAAACAAATTTGATTTTTATGAAAAAATGGAACTTTTCCTGAAAAAACATTTGCTGAAAGAAAATTAAATACAATCAGTCACAATATAAATAACCAACAGAGAATAAACAGGCAGAGAGCTTAGTCCTCTGCCTGTAAAAAAATCATGACCGGAATAATATTTACATCACGAACTATACAGCAAACAGCAAAAAGACCTTACTAAAAACGACACACCTATCGCCTCAGCAGTGAAATCCCCGATATCTTATTAAAAGTACCTACAGCAAAAGCATCAGTCATGCCTGATACATAATCGACAATCTTCTGCGTATTTTCATAAACACCTAAATTTTCAGAAGGCCTGTACAAATCAGGCAACAATTTTATGGATTTCTGACACTTGGAACCAAGCGTTCCTTCTTTGTGCAATTCACAGACTATCTGACCGAAAAAATCAAGAATTTTCCACAACACTTCATATGCAGCTGCTTCTGTATCAATAACTTCTGTTGAGTTATATACTTTTTCTATGGCTATTTTTTTAAGCATACTGAATTCATCAGCCATACTGATCTGTTCTGTCAGGCTGGAAGTGAAAACTCCATCCAGAATAGCCTGCTCATTACTCATAAAAATTTCACATGAATTTGTAACCAGAGTATTTATCGTCGTCGCACGCAAATACTCTACCTGTTCTTTTTTACTATCAATACCGGATACACGTTTGGCTATTTTCGGGTCATTACCTAAGATTGCCATAAATGTATCATAGAGCTCATCAAATGAAACAAGACCTAGACGATGACCGTCTTCCATATCAACAACATGATAACAAATGTCGTCTGCGGCTTCGACAAGATAAGCAAATGGATGGCGTGCCCATTTGTTTTCAGCAATTTCCACAAGCCCCAGATGAGCTGCTATTTCAGTATAGGTCACGGCTTCACTTGTAAAAATACCGAACTTTTTCTTTTGCGTAACATGTTCAGAAACGTACGGGTATTTTGTAAATGCTGCCAGCGTTGCACAGGTAAGCTGCATTCCTCCTTTGCTGCCCGGACGTTGCAATGCAAGCACAGTGCGCAATCCCTGAGCATTGCCTTCAAATAAAGAAAAGTCCGTACGTTTACTTTTCTCTATCCATGTACACAAATTCTGCCCAATCTCAGAATTATCAAACCAGTCTCTGATAGCATCTTCGCCAGAATGTCCAAACGGAGGATTTCCAATGTCATGCATGAGACATGCTGTAGCAACTACAGTCCCCGGCTCCGCAGGCATTAGGTCAAGACCATGCTTTTCAATAAGCTTACTTCCCACCATATAGCCTAGTGAACGTCCTACAGATGAAGTTTCAAGGCTATGAGTTAATCTAGTACGCACATAATCACTTTTTGATAATGGAAAAACCTGTGTCTTATCCTGCAATCTTCTAAATGCCGATGAAAAGATTATCCGATCATAGTCACGTTGAAACTCACTGCGATCATGATCAATGTTATCGGATTTAGATTTTCCAACTCTCTGCTTACTGAATAAAGTTTGCCACTGCATCTGACAGATATCCTTATTAAAAATATATAAAAATCATATAGGAACAACTTTTTAAAAAAAATTGGCTTTCCTAATTTTCCATCAATAAAAACGTAACTAGTCAAGATTACATTTAAAGGAAAGGAAACGATTAAAGTCAATTCTTCAAATTACAATCAATGGCCGATGTTATACTTGGAAAGTGTTTGTTCTTATGCCCGCGATACTTTTCCATGATTCTTTTTATTGTTCCATCAGCAGTCATTTCCTTTAAGGCTGTATTAAAACGATCACGGACATTACGTAAATTGCGTTTTTTGAGAAATGACACATAAACTTTATTCTTACCTATTAACGGTTCTAATCGTTTGATATACTTATCAAGATCTGCACTTTGTAATGTGTAAAGAGTAGATAAATCATCTGCTATGAAAAAATCAAAACGTTTTTTGATCAATTTAGAAATATTCATTAAAACAGACTCGCCGACTTCCACATTTTTAGTTTTATTTTTCTTTATAAATACATCTAACTCGGGACCATAGCTATAATTGTCTATTACCCCAAAAGTACACCCCATAAGTCTGTGAAAATCACCATTAAACTTAATTTCTGAATCCTTACGTACAAAAATAGCCATTGATGCCATTCTGACAGGATCACTATAATACATATATTTTTCCCGTTCAGCGGTTTTCAGTAACTGAAACAAACCGTCAACACTACCATGCTCTGCCATAACAAGGGCTCGCTTCCAAGGCAGAAATTTAAAGGTAACAGTATCACCCATTCTTCTGAAAGCTTCAGTAATAATTTCCACATCAAGCCCACTTGCAGAGCTACCACACTGATAACCATATGGAGGAGAATTCAACGATGCCAAAGTATAATTTTCAGCCCAGCTGACAGTACACAATGAAAAAAGAAGAAATCCTGTAAAAAATAAAAATCTCATTACAACTCTTGGTTTAAATTTCACACATAATACATATCAAAACATTAACAAAAACAACTATCCGTTATATGAAAAAAGTAACCTTAAAATTTTACGCATTTTATCTGAAAATATTTTTTCGCCAATCAATTTACCGGCAACTTTCTTATTCATTTCGGAAAGAGTGGGATATGGATGAACAGCCCCGGCAATAGTTGCCAATCCAACACCGCCATTAACGGCTGCTATCCATTCACTTAAGAATTCGCCGGCATGAACTGCTGCTATCTGGCACCCCAACGGTTTACCCTTCTTATCTATTAACAGCTTGATCCGCCCTTTTCCCTCTCCCTCAGCCAAAGCACGGTCATTTGCAGAAAATTCTTCAATCACAGTACGGTATTCTATACCTGCTGCCTGCGCTGCCTTTTCATTCATCCCAACACTTGCAAGCTCTGGGTCTGTGTAGGTACACCACGGCATCCATGTATAATCTGCTTTTCTAGGTAAATGAAATACTGCATTTGATATAACAATACCACCTTCATAACCGGCAGCATGAGTAAACCTATATTTTCCGATAACATCACCTGCAGCATAGATATTTTTAACTGATGTCTGCATACGGGAGTTTACTGCAACTGAACCACGATTCATTTCCACACCAATATCTTCGAGTCCAAGTCCTTCCGTATTGGATTTACGCCCCAAAGCTACAAGCAATTTATCCGCATAAACAGTATGTTGAACACCTGAAACTTCAAGAGAAACCTCTACCCCCTTCTCAAAATTCCTGACTCCACCAATTTTTGAACCAAGAATAAATTTTACTCCGTCACTTATCATTCCTTTCATAACAAAATCGGCCATATCCTGATCCTCTTTACTGAGAATCTGGTCACTGCGCTGAATAACTGTAACTTCGCAGCCGAGACGCTGAAACGACTGCGCCATTTCAACCGCAAGAGGCCCACCGCCGAGAACGATTAATGATGAGGGTAATTCCTTAAGTGAAAAAACATCCAGATTGGTAAGATACGAGACTTCAGAAAGCCCATTGATAGATGGAGCTGAAGGTGATGATCCGGTTGCAATTACCCATTTTCGAGCAGATACATCCCTACCCTTCAATATAATATTATGTTTACTTTTAAAAAAGCTATCTCCAAATTGAATATCTACCCCGAGAGATGTAAATCTTTCAACAGAATCATGGATTTGAATAACTGATATGACTTCGGCAATGCGCTTGGCCACTTTGGAATAATCAACAGGAGACAGATCAACAGAAGGCAGACCGAACTCTGCAGCTCTCCCCATCAGATGACGAACACGGGCTGTCCTGATAAGAGTCTTACTGGGCACACACCCATAATGCAGGCAATCACCACCAAGGCGATCTTCCTTTTCCACCAGTAAAACTTTAACGCCCAGCTGCGAAGCCCCTGCGGCTACAGTTAAACCGGCTGCTCCGCCGCCAATAACACCGAGATCGTAGTCATACTTAGCCATTTATTTACCGTAATTATATATTCAGCAAACCGCAAAAAGCTGCTCCGTATAATCCGCTTTCCTGATTATCATTCAAAAAAACGGGAATTCTTTTCAAGAGATCATGCATTGAACTTGAATCTAAAAATTCTTTCATAAACAAAGGATGATCAACTACAAATGGATTTTTAGCTATAATACCACCGGAGATATAAAGCCCACCCGTTGCACAGATACTAAGCGCATAATTTCGACAACATCTGGCCGTAAATTTTGCGTACCATTCTAATGTTCTGCCACCTTTAGCCATTTCTTTTGATATATCCTGAGGACTGATATCTTCTCCAGTAAGATAATAGTGAAGTACATTAAGCCCTCTGCCTGTCAAGACTTCATCACCATAACAATATGAAATACCACGCAGCTCTTTAACAAATCCGCAAAAATCAAGTTCAGCGTGAGTCTGAAAAGGAAAAGAGATATGCCCTGCTTCTGATGGCACTGAAACAAATCCTGCTGGAGGAACTGGAACAAGAGCGCAATGACCGAGTCCAGTACCAGCCCCGATAACACCGACAGCCCCTGTTGGGGAAATGTCTACGTCATGAATTACTTTACAACCATCAACTGCAGAAGTTCTGCATGCATATGCCTGTGCTGCAAAGTCATTAATTAATATAGCCTTCTTAAAGCCGTATTTCTCATATCCTTCTGAAAAATCAACGTCCCAGTCAACATTGGTCACATTGCAATATACTCCTCGAATAACTGGACCAGCCAGTGCAAGCACAACAATATCAAATTCCTGCGGAGAATAGGGAAAATCACTATGCGCCAGCATATCAAGAAGGTGCTCAAAACTTTTCGCTTCCTTACTTGATAGCCAGACAGTTTCATTCATAGTGATATGTCCGTCTGAATCAGTATCAAAAGCGGCAAATCGGCTATTGGTTCCGCCAATATCAACAGCTAAAACTCTTCCCATAACTCCTGCCTGTAAATTCGTATGTTAAGTATTTATGCAAGTACCCGTATACTCTTTAAATACATTAATACAATCGATGCAGCAAAGTAAATGCGCAATTCCCTATTTTTATTAAACCTCAAAGTCTGTCAAAAAATAGACAAAAAAAATACCGAAACTCCAGCCCGAACTATAAGGCCAGTGTTCCGGTATTGATTAACTTTAATGCCGGAGGATATTCTAATATCTATTATGATGCCTTAGCTTTCACTAAAGGGACTTCACGCAGAACCTTTTCTTTTGACTGCTTTTCATCCTTACGCATTTTAATATACTTGCGGGTGATATTGCGTAGAGCCTCAGTCTTGGCCTCACGATCCTCAGGACAAAGGAAGGCCACAAGCTTTCTTTCCAGTTTATATGGATTCTGTTCTTTTTTGATGGCAACAACCCCGTCCATAATCATTTTCTGATTAATCAGCTCATTACGGGTTCTTGAGCGAACTGTTTCCGCCATTGGCGCAAAAATCATATTGCTGAAAATAACCCCGTATAGAGTTGAAATAAAGGCAACAGGGATATGCTGGAGGATAACAGCCGGATTATCGATACCCATAAGCAGACCGATCAACCCTATTACAGATCCTGCTACTCCGAAAGCGGGTGCGTAACGAGCCATTGACTGGAAAATTCGTTCCGATTCACTACGTCTCATATGGAAAAATGACATTTCCGTTTTAAGGCAGTCTTTAATTTCTTCCTCTTCGAAATTATCCACTAACAGCATCAGAGCATTTCTAAGAAATGAAATTGTTGTTTTTTCCCCGGCTTTTTCAAGTGAAAGCATACCATCCATGCGAGACCTGACGCTGAGGTCAAGTAATGTATCAACTATTTCTTCATGTGTTGTAAGGCGTCCGGAATAAGCTACGTGAACAACTTTAAATGCTTCCCGAAGCTGTTCTACCGGATAACTCAACATAACAGCCACAGCCAGACCGGAGATAACAATAACCATCGCCGCTGCATTCCAGTAAAGAGCAATTCCACCGCTAAACCAGAAACTGGCCATGAAAACTATGGCAGAAATTACAACACCTGCTAAATTTTTCTTATTCATTACAGACCTCCTTATTTGGCATTACTTATGTCAGTATTGATCACAACAATCTCAACCCTGCGGTTATTGCCTGAAACTTTCCCCATCTCTCCGGGAAGTTCTGGAGCAGAATTACCTCTTCCGCTGACTATGATACGAACAGGATTGATAGATTTTTCGTTAATAAAATATTCAGCCACTCGTGCAGCGCGTGTAGCAGACAATTCAAAAGCTTTCTGGCGGCCAATCATATTAATATCACTGTCATCGGTATGGCCAACGATATGGATGGCATGATTGCTGGTTTTAAGCACTTCAGCCACTTCAGCAAGATATTGACGGGTTTTATTTTCAAAACTGCTTTTACCGGCAGAAAAAAAAGCATCCCCACGCATGACAATTTTAAGCTCTCCGCCCTCTTCCTTCATACTGACAGCACCGTCATCACTGCGATACAAAACATCCTGAGGGGTCATGATCACACTGGTAGTACTGCTCATGGCATCGCGATGAAACGAAATCATTTCAATCAGATCCTTAGCTGGATTATTTGAAACCTCTGTCTGGGCATTCCCTTCAAAAATAACTTTGATATTTTCTTTGGACTGGCTGTATATGAACAGCACTACAAACAAAACGAACATGACCATCATCAAATCAGCCCAAGGCACTGACCATCCGTTCATACCGGATGTGTCTGCATCATTGGAATCGAAGTCCATAAGTTCAAGTTCACTTTTTAAATCGTCAAATTTCATACCGGACTCCACAGTCTGATTGATTAAAAATAAAGTGGATAAAATTATCAATCAACATCAAGCAAAGGTAATGCCAATTGCTTAATCGTCGGATATTATAAGGGTTAATAAAGATATAGCGAATGCTAGAAAATGAAAAAGTCAAAAATAAGACATAAACGGTGATGCACAAGAAAAAAGGCCCACCTGAATTCAGGTGAGCCTTATGAACATCAACTTTACTTGTCACTATAGATCAATACACAATCCATCCTGTGCCATTATAATCTTATCCGGTTTACTTTCAACCAGCCCGGCAAATTCTCGAGTATCTTCTAAAAATTTATGCAGTTGAAAATCATCAAGAATCGGCTCCTGATGGAAAAGGCAAAGTGTTTTCACTCCTGCAAGGCCGGATAATTCTACAGCAATAATATTGTTGGAATGTCCCCAGTCTTCTTTAATGGAGTTTGCTTCAGCAAATGAATATTGAGCATCCATAATTAGCAGATCTGCATCTCTGAAAAAATCTACAAAATCTTTATCATTTAGAGCTGTAGCGCTCTTATGTTCGCAATCGGTTGAATATACAGCAGACTTGCCATTTTTTTCAAACCGGTAACCAAAAGAACCGCCGGGATGATATTGAGCTTTAACTATAATTTTCACTCCGCAAAGCTCAAACTCCTGTCCATTTTTAAGCCGCGTAAAATCAATTTTGGAACCAAGGTGATCAAAATGGACAGGAAAACCCGGTTCACTTTGCTGATTGCGCAACGCTTTTTCAATTCCGGGATGCCCACCATAAAACGAAATATGATTTCCGGGTACATAGGCTGGAACAAAAAATGGAAACCCCTGAAGGTGATCCCAATGGAGGTGGGAGATAAGAATATGATAATGAGCTCCGGACCTGCCCTGCCGCTCTTCCATGATTTTATTGCCCAGATCACGCAAGCCAGTTCCGCAATCGCAAATTATATATTCGTCATCAGCGCCTTCAATCTGAATGCAAGGAGTGTTCGTACCGTAAGAAGCCCGGACAGGAAAAGGAAGTTCGTTATCAATAAAAGAATCAAGATCCGTTGTTGAATCAACACCTTTTTCAATAGCGATTTCAAGAGCTGCTTTAACTTTAGCCCTTGATCTCTCAGCATTGAATGTGGCAGGGAGGGAACCTCTTGCTCCCCAGATACAAACCTTCATTGAGTTCTCCTATTATGAAATTTAATTAATTATTACCTGTAGAACCAATAAAGGGCAACAATTCTATTCAAAAAAATAACAGGTAATAAACAGAACTCTAAATCATGACCCCTTTAACTTGTGTGTATATTTTAAAAATACCATCTCTATTTTATGCAACATGAATTGACCTTTTAATTAAATAAGGTCAATTTTATTCAACAAAATCACAGTAAATATAAATTAAAGAGAAATACTAATGAATATATACTCAACAATAAAACCACTCATTCTAGGTTCAGGATCACCTCGCAGAAAGGACCTGCTACAATCGGTCGGCCTTAAATTTGTGACAAAACCAGCCACATGCGAAGAACCTGCCCCCATGCCGAATCAAGACCCCGAAGAATACGCATCACAAATGGCTTTGGTGAAAGCTGAAAACGTTGCCGCAGCAAATCCGGGTAATTATATTCTGGGCTCAGATACAATTGTAGTTAGGGATCAGGATATATTAGGTAAACCGAAAGACTGCATAGAAGCATATGAAATGCTTAAAAGCTTATGCGGCCGCACACATAAAGTTATCAGCGGCTGCGCATTTATATCTCCAGACGGTGAGAAATTAAGCTACACAGTAGCGACAGATGTTGAGTTTATTGATTTTAATGAAACGATCATAAAAGCATACGCTAATTGCGGTGAACCAGATGATAAAGCCGGAGCATACGCAATTCAGGGCAAAGGTGCTTTTCTGGTTAAAGGCATAAGCGGATCATACACCAACGTAGTAGGCCTGCCCTTAGCGCGGGTTATTGAGACTCTGGTTCAATGGGATGTTGTTGTTCCGGGGGATGGATAAACTACTAGAATTATGGAATGTTAACCAGAATCAAAGGCATCGAAATGATGCAATTGATCAGGCGGATGCAGTTCCACATAAGTCCCCCACAGCTGAAACTAGATTAATAATTATAACTAGTTAAGATAAATATACGATTATCAACGTAGTCGGGTTGCCCTTGGCACGGGTGATTGAGACACTGGTTCAGTGGGGTGCTGTTGCTTGGGAACCTCACTCCATTTATGGCTACAATTAAAACAGAATACACTATAACTATAGGATAAAAAAATGGAAAAACATCCAGTTGAAATCCAGATAGAAAAAGCTGATAAGGCAATAGTTGCAGAAGATTTTGACACCTTGGTTAATATCTACACCGAGAACGCAGTACTTGTGATTGAACCCGGCAGAACAGTCCAAGGCAGAGAGGCTATCCGCAAAGCTTTTGAAGCAATTGCCAAATACTTTACAAACGGACTTCAGGTTAAGCAGAATGGAATGACTATTCTTGAATCCGGAGACACGGCTCTGGTACTTGCCAACACAATGGTTTCTGCTCCTAATTTACCTGAGACTGAACGCAAGGCTGTATACGTTTTTAACAAAACTCAAAACGGCACATGGCTGTGCTCCATAGACAATTCCTATGGGCATGACATCATATAAAAGAACCCAGTTATTGTTTTCTTTCAGAGACAGCACACTACAATAACTTATAAAGATAACACAGTTCATTTCAGGGCAAAGGTGCTTTTCTGGTTAAAGGCATAAGCGGATCATACACCAATGTAGTCGGATTGCCTTTGGCAAGAGTACTTGAGACCTTAGTATCTTACGGAGTTATAATTCCGGGTGATGGGTAAAAAATCGTACATTCGGGGTGTTTTACTTGGGTGTTTCCCACGGGATTCCCACTGGGTAAAATAAGCGAACTGAATAGTTTGTTTAAAAATACGCCATCATAAGACTGAGAATTCGTTGTCTTATTCAACCGAAGCCAGATCTGACAGCAAATACAAAAAATCATGTTTCAAAGAACTACAAAACCCATCTAAATCAGGAAACAATGTCGTTGAACTTATATTCATTTTTTTTAAACGGTCTATGCATTCTTTTCTAAATTCGGCTTTAAAAACGATTTTAAAAATTGGTCTATTAGACAGGACGTATTCTTCAAATATTTTACCATAACTTCTTTGGTAAGTTGTAACTGCCGTGAATAAACCTTGCTGTGCTAGTGCTCTTTGATGCACAAATTTTGGTTCGTATGTGACGAAAAATCTATCCCGGTATTTTCGCAATTTTAATATATCCTCATCTTCACTGTATAGAGGTCCTGTAGTTGGATAATAGTTTTCGTCCGCACCAGCTAGCCTTCTAGGATTTAAGCAGAACACTGCAAAGTCCGAATTTGCATGATCAGCTGCAAAAAAACAGGCTACATATGGAGAAAAACTCCAATCTAGTAAGCGCGTAGGAGCTCCATGGTGCTGCATCAACGACAACCACTCTAATTTATCATTCTTTTCTGGTGCGTTAGAAAGAAAGAGACTAGAATGAGCTTTAAACTTTTCTAACAAATGAATTTCATATTGCCCTTTGTCTTGATCGGTAATCTCGTAATCTTTAAAAGTACGCTCTAGACTGCTTTCTAAACCCCACTTTGCACAAGACTGGCCTCGATATATCCAATCTCGGTATGTATGTTCTCTAATAAGCTCTTCAAATTCACTCCAGCTTGAAATTATGTCTATTGTCATCTTATTTTTTGAGAAATCAAACATATTTACTCTTCTCCTTATCCAAACATTCTAGAGTGATATTGAGAGCACTCCTCGCATTCTGAAACAGTATTGCTAAAATTCAATAGAGAGGTATGTGTGGTCACTAACTGATTTAATTACTGAATATTTTTTAACTTCAATCTTGGTCTCAGAAAGCCGCCCGCTGCTTACGAAACAGTAATCGATATGGTATCCCTTCTCTAGATTTTTGTGCATGTAAAAAGTGTTAAACGTTTCTTGTCCCATGTCTTCATTGTTCTGATGGTGGTATACGCTATGGATATTATGGACTTTTAAAAGTTCTACAACATCTTTAAAATTTTCAGTTTTTTTGTCCTTATCGAAATTGATGTTCCAGTTAAAATCGCCAATGATGATTGTCTTTTCATCAATCAAGTTCTGGTAGTACTGGAGTGCTCTGTACACTTGGCCTATATAGCGTTGATTCCTATCTTCTTTGCATAGCATCGCCCAGACTGCGAGGAGCATAAAATCTTCTTCATCTGTGGTGACAGTAACTGGAGCTATATGGCGAAATTTATCTGTATATGATTCATGTAGGGACAATTTCATGTCCGAGAATGAATATATCCCTAATCCTTTATTGAGATTGTCACCGACCCAGACCGCCTCAGCGCAGGATAAGTCATATTTCTCAAAGTTAATTTTATCTGGGTGCTCGCTTTCAGGAACAACAAATATGTCCGGTTGTTGTATCTGAATAGGCTCCAGTTTCTTTCTTAGAGCCATTTGGCAGTTCCATGATATGATTTTCATATGTATGGCTCTGTGGTCATTATTTCGTTTAGTCGAGTGAAAAGTCTTTTGATGAAGATAGTTAATTTTTTCAATTATTTTTCTTGTCAGCACGTAAACTTTTTCTTGAGTATTTGTTTCAAAGAATCCATATATCCACCCGATAGCAATCCCGTCATTATGTTAATACTCCTTTATTACTGAGAAAAGGCCAGTTTCTTTTGCTTTTGTGAAGCCTGTTCCAGCTGCTGAAATTTCATTTTCATTCCAGCTCCCAGCTGGGTAGAAACCTAATTTTTCAACAGTTGTTTTGTTTTTAACTACTACTGCTCCATAGGGTGCGATTACTTATATTGCTTTGCACATCCAATTAAAGAAAAAATAGTAAAGCTAAATGAAATCCTCCTCGTGCCCCCCCCCCACAGGATACCCTCCAAATTTTACCACCAAAATTTGAAGGAGATTCATGATGGTCATTTATTATGACCCGCTATTTCAGAGATTGTATTGGTCTGCCAGTGTGGACCAGAGGATGGTATGAAACCATGTATGCCGAATAGTGGTTAAACAGGACAGCTGAGGCCCCTATCCCAACGCAACATCAAGGGTCATCATCACTGCGAACCCGAGAATGCACCCCATGGTAGCTTGGTCTCCGTAACCAGAAGCCTGCGACTCCGGAATAACCTCCTCCACCACAACAAAAATCATGGCTCCGGCGGCAAAGGCCAGCGCATAAGGCAGAATGGGTCTGGCGATAATGACTGCCGCCGCACCGATAACCCCGGCTATAGGCTCCACAAATCCTGAAGCCTGCCCGTAGAAAAAACTCTTCATCCGCGAAAAACCGATCCGACGCAGAGGGACTGAAACCGCTGTTCCTTCCGGGAAATTCTGGATACCTATACCCATGGCAAGTGCAATGGCTCCGCCGATAGATGCTGTATCATGTCCCGCACCAACTGCTCCGAAGGCCACACCAACAGCCAGCCCTTCCGGGATGTTATGCAAAGTGATAGCGAGCACCAGCAGGATGGAACTATTCCAGTTGGTCTCAACCCCTTCCGCCTCCGAACGCGGAGCATTGATGTGCAGGTGCGGTAAAAATTTGTCCACCAGTCGCAAAAACACTGCACCCATAATAAAGCCAACCGCAGCCGGCACAAACTTGAACGGCCCCATATGCTCACTCATTTCAATAGCCGGAGCAAGGAGCGACCAGTAACTGGCGGCAATCATTACCCCCGCGGCAAAACCGAGCATGATATCTAACGTACGTTTACTGATATCCTTGCCGATGAATACCACCGCTGCTCCAAGAGCAGTCAATCCCCATGTAAATAAGGTAGCTATCAGAGCCTGCACAACTGGTGAAAGGGTCATGAAATAGTTCAAGTTCAACCTCCTGAATGGAGTAATACAAACAAAGTAGCGAGGTTAATAATACCATGTTTAAATTTCGCTTCAAACACATACCGCGAAGCCTTGATGTTAGCACAGTCAAACTCTGTTTGGCCACATTTCCATGGACTTCACATCACCTGCCTCAAACACCACTCTCAGGCTCTTGGGGTGTTTAATTTTTAAGCAGTTTATTGCTGCAAAAGAATCGGCATGCTAAAGTAAGGTTGAAAACTTATAAAAGACAAGTATGTTGCGCTTACGTATACATTTTTTATAATCTCGGAAAAATTGGCTTTAATCAACTTAGTTTGCTCAGGACTGTAATAAAATAACATAAAAGACTGTTTATCCGTTATGCAGTACTTATAATGATGTCTGATCGAAGGGATAAAAAATGAGTTGTCACTGGAAGATTAAATCATTCAAAATTTTAATAATCATTCTTTTGCTTGGTATAGTTGTAAACGCCCAAGCTCGTAAACTTACTATTTTTGTAGATAACTGGCCTCCATATAATTTTGAAAAGAATGATAAGATTGTTGGAATCAGCACGGAGTTGATAGAAGCAGCATTGCAAAAGGCTAAAATTCCATACAAACTTGCAGTATATCCCTTTAAACGAGCCCTAATTACTGTGCAACGAACTCCAAACACTATGCTTTTTACAGTGGCTCGTGTTCCACAACGAGAAGACATGTTCGCGTGGATTGGCCCCATACATCCCAGAAGGGTATATCTTTATAAATTAAAAAGTAGAACTGATGTTCAAATCGACGAGATAGAGGATATTAAAAAATATTATACAGGTGTCCTCTCAGGAGGATCAGTTGAACAGTTTTTTAAGACCAACGATTTTCATGACCATAATTATTATTTAGTTAGTGATTCTGAACAATTATTGAAAATGTTATTTAAACAACGAGTAGATCTCATCCCGGGAGACCCCTTGGACTTGGCCTATCAAATGAATAGTCAGGGGTACAAGTATTCAGAGCTTGAAATTGCATATCTACTATCTGAGGAAGGCGGTTACTACATGATAGCGAACAAAAACACTTCTGCTAAGCTCCTTGCGAAGATACAGAAATCTTTAGAAGAGGTTTTAGCAACAGGAGCCAGAGATCGGATTATAAATAAGTATATTAAATAACTATGACTCAAGTATCGCCTTTTATCAAAAAGTCCCTCACAAATTGGCAAGCACTTCTAGGTCACAGCCTACAATCGCCTTCAGATTACAGGTAACTTTCTCCGGTTCCCAATCCCACCATGCAATCTTGAGTAATTCAGCAATAACATCTTCATCAAACCGACGCCGAATTAATCTGGCAGGATTTCCAGCAATAACGCTGTACGGAGGAAAATCTTTAGTCACTACGGATTTTGCCCCCACAATACTCCCATGCCCAATACTCACGCCCGGCATTATGGTTGCATCGTATCCGATCCAGACATCATTTCCTATACAAGTATCCTTTACCTCGGCAGACAAACTTTCTGCAGGAACTCCAGATTCCCACCCTGATCCAAAAATAAAAAATGGATAGGTTGAAAATGAATCTAAAGCATGGTTTCCACCATTCATTATAAAAGTTGTCCTTCTGGCAATTGCACAGTACCGCCCGATAATCAGTTTATCGCCTATAAAATCAAAATGGTATAGAATACTTTCAAAAAAATGCTCTGCTCCATCAGGATCATCATAGTAAGAATAATCACCAATAATCACATTAGGATCAGTGCAATAGTTTTTTATAAAACTAACTTGCGGGAATCCCTCGACAGGATGTTTTGTATCAGGATGTGGTCCATTCATAAAAAAGTCTATAGATCAGGATATTACTAATAACAAGATAAACAACCGCACATATGTGAATAGTAGAACAAAGCTTTTTATTTTTTAAATATGCAACTAAAGATGCTGCCTTAACATTTTACTATATATCATACATAAACAGAGCTATATTTTGTATACATGAAGATATAATTACTAACCAAATTTTAGTCTACATTAATATCAATAAGTTTTGCTTTTTCACATCACACTATGGTAACATTTAAGAGAATCAGTTACCGTTATCTCTTAAAGAAAGTATTAATAGTGCAGTTCATTCATTTTAATCTCATAATTACAAATTATGAATGTCCGGAGAAAAAATGTTCAAAAATATAGTGGTTATTTTTTTAACCATAATACTAATATATTCCTTATTTCCTAAAGATAGCACGGCTAAAGATGTAGTCCGCATAGCTGAGAGTCAATCCGGTTTAGATATGCGCCATTTCTATCTAAATGCAGTCTTAAACAAAGCCTTGGAAAAGACAAAAAACTCGTATGGTAATTTTGAAATCAAAATGACAATTTCAGATGCGCAACGCGAAAGAGCTTTGCTTGAACTTATCAAAGGCGAAAAAATTAACGTCCATATTGCAGCAACGCAAAAAAAATGGGAAGAAAATTCCATTCCCATACGAATTCCAATATTAAAAGGTCTTCTCGGCTATCGCCTTTTGCTGATCAAGAGTCAAAATCAAGATAAATTCTCGTCAATTAATTCAGTTGAAGAACTGAAACAATTAAAAGCAGGACTCAACCTGCATTGGACCACAACCAAAGTTATGTCAAAACTTGGCTTTAATATTATTAAAGGTGGTGCATATGATGGCTTATTTAAAATGCTTATGCGTGATAGATTTGATTATTTTCCACGAGGAGTAAATGAAGTTTTCGCCGAATTTGATTGCAGAAAAAAGCTTATGCCTGACCTGAAAATTGAGCCAAGGATAGCTTTGTATTTGCCACAACCTACCTATATTTTCGTTTCTCCCAAATACCCTCAACTGGCAAAAAGAATCGAATCCGGACTTCAAATAATGCTAAAAGATGGTAGTCTCGATAAATTATTCTGGGAATTTAATAAATCAAACATAGACAAAGCAAACCTTAAAAATAGAACTATTTTCAAATTAGAAAACCCTCTTCTTCCTCCAGAAACACCATTTGACCAAAAACAGTTGTGGTTTAACCCATTAGAAAAACCTGTAAATTAGCTGCCCGACATTAATTCCACTCACAAATAAAAATTTATCTTTACCAATTTAGTTAGCTGCCATACTATATGCCAGCAAATTAATTTAGGAGTAACAATTGTTTTACCTGCTTGAACAACCAACGGACGAAGAATTTCAAGAAATGGACAATAGATACGAAGAAATGAATCCTTCATCTGTTAAAGCGACTGTCACACTCCTCAAAGCTGGCAGCGACCTTCTGACCGGGTTTGAACAACTGCTTAAACGGTACGGCCTTTCACAGGGGCGTTTTCTGATACTCATCGTAATGAATAGAAAACCAGACATAAAAACTACCCCTTCAATCCTTGCCAGACAGGTTGGTGTTACAAAAGCCACTATGACAGGATTGATTGATGGTCTTGAAAAAAGCGGTTTGATCAAACGATATCACCATGCCCAAGACAGAAGAAAACAGGATTTATTGTTAACCAAAGCAGGTAAAGATCTTCTGGCTAAAGTCCTACCTGATTACTGGTCACGTATCAGAGATTTGATGGAGGACCTTTCAGAATCAGAAGAAATGCTATTGGTCAATCTTCTTGCTAAAATTACAAACAGATTGTCGTACTTAACTGATTAAGAATACGTTCACATGGAGAATTAAAATGAATAAAGCTGTACAGATTACAGAATATAAAAAAAAACATGCTCAAGAAGTTCTGAATTTGATCGTATCTATTCAGAAAGATGAATATAACCTTCCAATAACAGCCTCCGACCAACCGGATCTGATGGATATTGAAAATTTTTATCAGACGAATTCAGGAAATTTCTGGGTAGCAGAGCATGACAGCCAAGTTGTCGGCACTCTATCCCTTCTGGACATTGGAAATAAAGAGGGGGCGATGCGTAAAATGTTTGTTGCTCCGTCATACCGTGGTATGCCGCACAAAGTTGCAAAACAGTTACTTGAAATATTATTATCATGGGCAAAGGAAAAAGATTTCAAAAATATTTACCTTGGCACTACGACCAAATTTATGGCAGCCCAAAAATTCTATAAAAAAAACGGTTTTGATGAAATATTGAAGACTGAACTTCCATCGAATTTCCCGATAGTGAAGGTAGACACCATTTTTTATAATTATAAACTTTAAAGTGAATTTAGTCATAGCACCACTACAATTTATTTATAAGAATTACCTCAAAAATATGTTTAAATATATTATCCCTACACAATTTATGCAAGGATAGTATATTTACATGAATAGCACATAGATCAATACAAACTACAACTTGCCACTCTTTCTTAATTTACTGATTTCATCTGAAAAATATTTTGCAAGATTATAACAACCACTTCTCTCAAGTCTGGAAGAAAGGTGTATTTGTAATTTTTCTGCTTCCACCAAAAGCTCTTTACGCTTATCATGCTCTACCAGAAATGACTGTGTTATCAATTTCTTTATATCGATAAAAAGTTGCTTTTCCAAAGACTCGCCAGGACCCACTAAAGTTTGCTTTTTCTCTACAGTAGATGATATTTTGCCATCCTTTTTGTCTTTTTCCCATTGCCTCATTTTGGCCTCAGCCATAAGATCAAACGCGTGCATTATTTTGCCTGCCTCCTATGCAGTTTTATGATACTGCTATCCACGTAAGACAGAGTTAAGTCAAAACCTTCCGGACGCATAAAGAATGAGATGAGCTTACCAGTCAAAGAGGAAAACTCTTCGACAAATTCTTCGGTAATTATACTCTTAAAAGGAGATTTCATATTTGGATAATATTCATAAATTGTACCTGTCGCTGAATCTGCCTCTTGAGTAATATCAACCAAAGTTGTCTTCTTAAAACCAGCGTTAGTGAACATCTCCTCAGCCGCCAACCTAATTTGATTTCGAACAGTGTCTTTTACCATCTGAACCATGAACTCTCCTTTTTGTATTCTAAAAATGAATTATAACTTCATTTTTAAAAGTGAACTTATAATTCATTTTTGTTTCTGTCAATTTCAAAAAAGCGGTAGACATAGCATGCTAATAAATGAGCTAGACTAATCGCAAATGCATATTATCTTGCAATAAATATCTTGAGAGCTGTTTTTTACACTGCTACAACTGTGAATAACTAATCTTGCTTCAGTTTGTTTATTTTAAGCAACGAAGTAATTGAATCGTCATTAGATCGTCATTAACTCTTTTACACTTAATATTATGCCTAAACCTGTCTTTACAACAATATTTAGAGGCACTGTTATCTGGGAAGTACGCCTGTTACAGCAGAAACTAAAATCTGAAGGGATTGAGGCTTTTGTAGATGGTGAAAATATAACTGCTATACGTCCGCACCTTTCGCAAGTTGATGGAGGAGTTGGACTTCGTGTATATACAGGAGATGCTGAACGAGCTGTTGATATACTGCAGTCTTTACAGCATAAACAAACGAAAGACCCAATATGCATAGGTAAATGCCCCGAATGTGGCAGCACTAAAATCATGCGTATACCCTGGCCTCAAGGGATTGCCATCTTAGCTGCCCTTTTCATTGGAATACCATATCTATTTTGTAGTCGCCGAAAATGTAACGATTGTGGCCAAATATGGTGGGAATAATTTTTTTCATGCTCAAGAATCCTATTCTCTCACTGCAAACCCCACTGGATCAAAAAAAATATGGTATAGTCCACTAAAAATACCGTAAACAACACGACCAGACCATTATTTGTTCTTTTACAGGCACAGTTTTTTACACTGACATATTCATCATAAATAATCATTAATTTGAAATATTTAGGAGAAGATTGATGCGTTTTTTTATTCTGGCATCAATGTTGTTAATGATCATATCTCCATCACAGTCATTAGCAGCACAAAAACTTTCAAATGTGGGTATCCACATTTTCTCTGCCACATACAGCCCCACCAATAGTCAAATCAAAGGAATTATCTGGTATCCCACTTCGGCTGAAACACACAAAAGGGTCTTTGGGCCTTATAAATTGGAAGTGGCAGAAGATGGAATGATTGAAGCAGGAAAACACCCACTGGTTGTGATCTCACACGGCTCTAGAGGCAGTCATATGGGACACCGTGACACTGCCATATATTTGGCTAACCGAGGGTATATGGTTGTTTCTCTGCTACACCCAAAAAACAACTTCTTAGATGATTCTGCGGGCAGAACTAGAGACAATTGGATCAATCGCCCGCAACATGTTTCAACGGTGCTGGATTGGATCTTGAAAAACACTGCATACGCACACTCAATCGACGATAAAAGAATTAGCATAATTGGCCATTCAACAGGAGGGTATACAGCATTAGCTCTGGTCGGAGGACTACCGGATATGAGCGGTATTACTGCTTATTGCGAAGATCAAAACGATGCGACCAGATTTTGCGGCATATATGATAGTTTCGACCTTAAACGACAGAGAGTGCTCTCTAGTACACAAAGAAACAAAAAAGATCCTTTGGGATATTTCAGGGATACGAGGATTAAAGCAGCCGTTTTGATGGCCCCTGTAGGCGTATTGTTTCGTGACAAAACATCATTGTTAAATGTTACGGTTCCAGTTTTGATATTTCGTGCTGAAAAAGACGACATTCTACTCTATCCATGTCATGCAGATGCAATTAAACGAAAGTTGCCTTTGCAATCGAAGTGTATCGTGGTCAAAAAGGCTGGACACTACTCTTTTCTCGCGCCATTTCCTAAGGACAGAAAAACAATTGTCGGTGCTCCTGCAGAAGACCCCTATGGATTTGATCGCATAGCATTTCATAAAGAGATGAATGAGGAAATTGTAAAATTTCTAACCGATTCTCTAGGGCATTAAATAAATTCAGAAAAGGACAAATTCTGCCAGACTGTTGGAGGTTGAATGTACTGCAATAATCTGTAAAAAGATTCAGTATGGGAGTCTATCACAAAGACCATACACATCTTCTGTCCTCAAGCCATTGCCGGCTTGGCTGCTCTTTTCATTGAAAACCCGTATTTATTTTGAAGTAGCCGAAAATGTAAAAATTGGGACCCAATATGGTGGGAATATTTCTTCCACGAAATAGACCTACAGACAGCATTTAAAATGCATAGGAAAAACAATGGAAATTATTGATCTCACGCACCTCATCACTAATGATATGCCTGTTTATCCGGGCACAGAAAAGCCAAAATCAGAAGATGTTTTTACCATTGATAACGATGGTTTCCTAGAACATAAGCTCACTTTATTTTCACATACAGGCACACATATTGATGCTCCGGCCCATATGCTTAAAGGGGCCCGTACTCTTGAACAACTGGATATTAATCAATTTTGTGGAAGTGCTTTTGTCCTTGACTGTACTCATAAAAAAGATAGAAGAATCTGCATTGACGATATGATTCTTTTTGAAGCTGAATTAAGCACAAATGATTTTGTAATCCTGAACACAGGATGGTCCCAAAATTGGGGAAAAGACAAATACTTTGCTGACTACCCAGGACTGACTCCGGAGGCTGCAAGCTGGCTTTCAGATTTCAACCTTAAAGGGATCGGGGTTGACACCATCTCTATTGATCTGCCGGAAGAAAAAGATTTCATAATACACAAAATACTTCTCGAAACTGGAATGATCATAATTGAAAATTTAACTAACCTGCATCTCCTCCAAACTGACGACTTTATATTCTCTTGCCTTCCTATAAAATTTAAAAATTCTGATGGTTCACCGGTACGTGCAATTGCTATAAAAACACCTAATTTATAGATGTCATTGAAAATAAAATCTGTTGAGCTTTATCAAGGCCAATGCTAATTTATAAAATCAATAACCAGTCGATTTGTAATATATTTTTATGAACAAGGTTCTCATATGATTGAAAATAAATCACAATCAGGATTAAAAAAATCCTCACTGATCAATAAAAACATCCCCGAAATTCTCTATCGCTTTTTTGATAGCGCCAGCCATATAGCAATAATCAAAGATTCTGATTTCAAGTATTTAAATATAAACACACTTTTTTTAAATCTTCTCAAAATAGACGATCAGTCTAAAATTATTGGCAAAAAAGACTCTGAAGTTCTTAAGCCTTTTGCCTCCGCAGAGCAGATTGAAGCAATCGAAGCTTCAGATCGAAAAGCAGCAAATCTTCCGACCGGACAGTATGTGGTTGCTGAGGGAAGTTTATTATTACCGAATAATCAAAATATTATATTTTACTCCAAAAAATTTCCTATTAGAGACGATTCTGGAAATCTACTTGGAATAGGTATTCTGAGTTCAGATATAACTGAATTTAAATCCTATGAACAGAAACTCCAAGAATCCAGTGAAAAACTTGCTCAGTGGATCAAGACACAAGATAAGACTATCCACGAATCAAACGTGAATCTGCAATTTATGCAGCACGTATTTGATAATACCCTTGATGGAATCATTATTACTGATAAAAAGGGAAAAGCGCTTCAGATAAACCCGGCTTTTACAGAAATAACAGGGTACACCTTAGACGATATAAGAGGTGAAAATCCGCGAGTTCTTAAATCCAATTACCATGAACCGGATTTTTATAAGAAAATGTGGGAGACAATTGAACAGACCGGATTATGGTCTGGAGAATTATGGAATAGACGCAAAAGTGGTGAGATATACCCACAAAGATTATGTATCAGTGCAATCTATAATTCTGACGGTGAGATTACTCACTATGTAGGTGTAAATAACGACCTGAGTGAACTCAAACGCAAAGAAGATAAAATTCACTTTTATGCCTATCATGATGTTTTAACAAACCTACCTAATCGGAAGCTGTTTACTGACAGATTGAGAAGAGCAATTGAAAAAGCTAAGAAAAATAACACTCAGATTGCCCTTCTCTACATGGATCTTGATGACTTTAAAAAGGTCAATGATTCTAAAGGATATAATGTTGGAGATAATCTCCTTAAACAAATCAGTGAACGTCTCAAATCCACACTGAAAGATTCAGACCTGCTTGCACGTTTAGGAAGTGATGAATTCGCAATAGCTCTTATCAGTTGCGAAAATATGAATAGTATTATCAGTTTCGCACAAAAAATTAATGAAACGATGCAAAATCCTTTTATAATTGATGGTAGCGAAATCTTCATTAACTCCAGCATTGGTATTGCCATTTTTCCTGAAGATACAGAATCCCCTGACCAGTTGATACTACATGCTGACACAGCCATGCATCAGGTAAAAGGAAGCAGGCTTGATAATTTCAGATTTTACACTTCCCAGATGAAAGTCATGGCCCAGCGTAAAATTGACATGGAATCGGCCATACGCAAAGGACTTGCCAACGGTGAATTTGTTCCGTTTTATCAGGCAAAAGTAAGCTGTGAAACAGGTAAAATCGTAGGAATGGAAGCATTAGCCCGATGGGTTAAGGCTGATGGAAAAATAGTTCCGCCATCAGAATTTATTACTCTTGCTGAAGAACTAAACCTGATTCACGAACTGGATAGCAGTATAATCAGGCAAGCGGTTAAAGATATGACGATCTGGGAATCTGCAGGTCATGATAATCTTATAGTCTCAGTCAACGTCTCAGCAAAAGAACTGGAAGACCCGAACTTTGCAAGCACAATTTTTGAGATATTAGACACAAGTAACATCGCTAAAGAAAAACTTGAAATTGAAATAACAGAATCTCTACTGATGAACGATGTAGAAAAAAATACACATATTCTCGATAAATTATGCTCGTCAGGAATTTCATGTTCAATTGATGACTTTGGTACTGGCTACTCTTCTTTAAGCTATTTAAAAAAACTGCCTATTAAAACATTAAAAATAGACGGATCTTTTGTAAATGACATCATGAATGACCACAATGATTTAGCTATTGTGTGTGCCATAATAAGTATGGCTAAGCACATGGGACTAAAGGTTGTTGCAGAGGGAGTTGAAGATCTGGATCAGGTCGAGCTCCTAACTAAAGAAGGATGCGATCTTATTCAAGGTTACTACTATAGCAAGCCTATTCCCAAAGATGAGTTTCTTGATTTTTTAAATGCTGAATAGGAGACTTATTCAGCATAAACAGAAACCCCACTGTAAAAACCCTCCCTAACCTGAAAAACCCTACCCTCATATACTAACTTATAAGCCGTAAATACAAAGATTCCCCCGTTTACAGATCCTTACTATCTGCTAATAATGTAATTGAAGAATGAGAAAATATTCTAATAAGCATTAAGAAGGAGAAAGAGATGGATCTTGAATCAATTACTAAAGTTACACAGGATATAGTTCTTACTGGAAACAAACCAGCAAAAGAAGTGGCTCAGACTATCGGAAAGCCATATTCAACTTTACTTAGAGAAATAAATCCATTTGATGATAATGCAAAACTTGGTGCAGGAACACTACTTGATATTCTAAAAGCCACTAATGAAGTAAAACCACTTGAGTATATTGCACAATCCATTGGCTATACTCTTAAGCCCAGAACAAATTAATAATGAATATATTAAATATCTGACTTGAGGATGATTCGTTATAACGATTCTTCCTCAAGTCACTCTGGACTTTTGAGGCTGTAAAGTAGATAATAGCCGCATGAAAAATTTAAAGATAAACCTTACCAAGATTGCAACTCTTGGTCCTGTCGGTTTCCTGCCTAAGGCACCGGGAACATGGGGATCAGCAGCTGCAATTATAACTGCTCCATTCCTTTTTTTTCCACTCCCTATCCCTTTAAGATTCATTGTACTGGGCCTTTTGTTCTATTATGGTGCAATGGCCTGTTCTGCTGCTGAAATTGAGCTGGGAGAAAAAGACCCGAGTTCAGTCGTCATTGACGAAGTTCTCGGCCAATGGATTGTTTTTTTACCCTTCCCCGGAATAGTCTCCTGGCATGTTATCGCCGGATTCATCCTTTTTAGAATTTTCGATATTTTTAAGCCCTGGCCTGTAAGAGCATCTGAAACATGGCTAAAATCAGGCTATGGAGTCATGATAGATGATGTCTTCGCTGGAATTTATGCTATGATTGGAGTAGAATTACTCAGATATCTGACCTAATTTTATCCATCATCCCGGACAGCAGACCATTTCAAATTCTGTATAAAATTTAATTGTAGACATAAAATAGTTTTCTGGAAGCAGACTGAATTCTCTGGTTTATTTTCTGAAAAGAAGACTTCTACACCTTGGTTCAAAAAAATTATAGCAAAAAAATACCCCCCATCTCTCAGTAAGAAGAGATGGGGGGGTATATTTATAAATACTTGAAAGACTAATAAGTTAGTCTGAATTGTGCTCTTCTATTCTGTGCCCATGCAGTTTCGTTATGACCCTGGTCAATAGGATCTTCTTCACCAAAACTTACAATACTGAGCCTCTCTGGAGCAACACCGAGCAGGATAAGAAATTCATACGCAGCGCGAGCGCGACGTTCACCAAGTGCAAGGTTATATTCTTCAGTACCGCGTTCATCACAATAACCTTCGATAACCATGGTAACATTATCATATTTTTTAAGCACTTCGGCTTTAGCCTGCAACAATGGACGATACTCTTCTTTAATTTCGAATGAATCAAAATCAAAATGAACCATATTGCCAAGTTCAACAATAGCATCATTAAACTCTTTCTTTGCTGCCGCAGCCATCTGCTCTTCTTTAAGCGCCTGCTCCTGAAGAGCTTTTTCTTTTTCCAGTCTAGCCTGTTCTTCAAGCCGTAACTGCTCATTATCCTTTTGCTCAGTCATTCTCTGCTCGACAGCTGGGCTGGCAGGGGAAGACTCAACACGCTTTTTAGAACATCCGGAACCTATTCCGGCCAACAGTACAAACGCCAAACACAAAATTATAGCTCTAGCTTTCATTTGCCCTCCTGATACAGGAACTTTAAAGGACAGGAGTTTGTCCACGCCTTGTGAGAATAGCACTCTAATTTATAACTTCCAATATTTCGACACTAAAGTGTTTTGTAAAAAAATCAAGTCATGACTGCAACAAACCTGTTAAAACAAGATTTTACTATGATTTTCCTGCCTTTCCCCACGCAGGAGCCATGGCAATACCACTTCCAGTTGGAACAAGCTTTGCTGAATCTCCATGCCTTGTTGTCATATAGATCTGATATTTACCTGTTCTGCTCGAAGAAAAGGCTAAAAAATATCCGTCAGGACCAAAAGCAGGGTCTTCATCATTCCCTGGTCCGAAGGTAAGCTGGCGCTCCCTTCCGCTAGTCATGTCATGAACAAATATTCGATGCCCAAGCGGAGTCTGACGGGAAAAAGCTATATACCTTCCATCAGGACTGATAGTAGGATTTGTATTATATTTCCCTTCTGTAGTCACACGGGTAACTGCCCCACTCTTCAAATCAAGCATAAAAATATGCGGATTACCGAACCGTGCAGAAGTAAAAACCATCTTATCGCCGGTACGATCAAAATCAGGTGAAACTTCGATGGCCCAACTCTTAGCAAGAGCTTTTTTAGGCTTGTATTTACTACTTATCAGAAAAATGTCTGAATTACCGTTCATGGTAAGAGTTGCAGCGATATCACCGTCAGGTAGAAAAGTAGGCCCGATGACGGTATTTCCCGGCAGACTCTTTTGATCAATTCTACCTGTTGCACTATCCCACACACACAGCAAATGCTGACGGGATCCCAATCTGGTAAAGATCAATTTATTCCCATCAGGCGACCAGTTAGGGCTTAAATTCACGCCACCTAACGCACTTATTTGCCGCAAATTACGCCCTTGTGGACTGACAGTGTATATCTCTTTATTCTTACCAACCTTACGGACAAAAGCTATTTTTGACTCAAAGAAACCATCGCGCCCGGTTAAAACACGCATAAGGTGGGAACTGAACCTATCAGCAATGCGTGGAAGCATCTCTTCAGTTACCATGGAATATTTCTTGCCAAGAATAGTGCGTCCATTAAAAGTTCCAATACAACGAAGCAGAAGATTTTTCTCACCATTCGGGCGAATTTCCCAGCCAGTTGTTATTGCCAAATCCACCTTGGACAGCCTCAGTGGCTTCACGTCAATATCACCGGGACGGACTCCACGCGACGGATCTCCGCCAAGAATATCTGCTATGGGAACAATATTCAGAAATGGCAGAAAAGTAAGATCCTTGGAAATTTCAGCCGCAAACATTGCAGACTCAGCAGGAAGTGGTAAATTGCTTTCTTTTGAATCTTTATACTTTCCTTCAGGAACTGTTTTAGGAGGAAGTAAAATAACATTAACTTTACGTTGCCCCGGACCGTAAATATCTATTGTGAGAGAATCACCAGCCAGAGCATTTCCAGCTTTAAATAGACTGAACATGACCACTGAAAATAAAATCAGTGTCACTCCCATTATTTTTAAATCAAATATTTTTTTCATAATTCCAAACCAGACTTACTGATCAAAGTCATGCAGATTAAAGTTTACAACGAGAGTTCTGATGGAGGTTCCAGGAGGTTTAGGCAAAACCTCTGTATCTCGTAATGCGGTCATCACGGAATCATCAAAATCAACGTTACCAGATGATTTCAGCAACTTGATATTACTAATCTCCCCAGTTGACTTGAGCTGAATCTGCACCTGTGCTTCAAGGTTTTGTTTCTGACCGAACACAGGATAACGCCAATTTTTGCGGACTTCTTCTTTTACAATTGAAGCGTAAACCTGAACAAGCCCTGAAGCCCCAGATTCACCGTCAGCAGAACCTGAAACAGCCGTAGATTCTGCAGTTCTAGCAAGATCAGCTAAATCACTGGCAACAGCTTGTCTCTCTGCCTTCTCCTGCTTTTCAACAATTTTTGCCAATGCAGCCATATCAGCAGCAAAGGCATCTTCAGCACTAACTTCAGGCTTCTTGGGTTTTACTTTTTTAACAGGAGTTTTTTTCTCCGCTTTCTTAGTGACAGGCTTTTCTTTCTTTACAGATTTATCAACTTTTTTTTTCGGAGAATGAGTTGTTTTTACCTTTTTAGGTGAAATCTTTTTCACTTTAGGTACTGCTTTAGGTTTTGGAGCTGCTTTAGGCTCTGGAGCTTTTATAGCTTCAGGCTTGGCTGCAGGAGCCACTTTCGGTTTTGCTGCTGGAAGAGCAACAGATTCAGGTTTAGAAAGCTTTGGTTTAGCCGGAGATGATTTTTTAACAACTGGAGCAGCCGGGATAGAAGCAAGGCTGACCAGATCAACATTGTATACAGGCATATCTAATGAAATTTTCACAGGAGGAGAAACCGACCATGATAAAGTCAAAAAGACAAGTCCTGCATGAAGCAGTAATGAGATGAAAAGACCAATGATTTTCATCAATAAATTAGCCCTGTATATTAGTAATATCTATAAATTAATCAGACCTTATGATCAGACTCTATTTTTTCTTTTTATCTATAGGCTCAGCAACCATACCAAGCCTGTCAATTCCTGCCGCCTTAATTTCACCCATGACTTTCACAACCTCACCATAGGCAACATTTTTATCGGCTCTCAGAAAAAGCATTTTATTCTGTTTCTTCACCAATTTTTCAAGATGACTCTGCAATTCATCAAACCCGACTTTATACTCATCAAGATAAATATCTCCATTACCACTTATGGAAAGTACAAGATGTTCATTATCTTGAGGCAGAGAACGAACAGTCCTCGTCTGCGGCAGGTCCACTTCAACTCCTTGAGTCATCAACGGAGCGGTCACCATGAAAATGATGAGCAACACCAACATAACATCAACAAATGGTGTAACGTTGATCTCAGCAAGCATCCCTTTGTTATTTGTAGAAATGCCCATCAGCTACCCCTGTATGGATGATTCATGATCCATTGAAGTCTGCGCAGAACCTTTGGAGACTGGTTCTACCCATGAAACTTCGCGCTCTACACGATTAAGAAACGCTCCAGCAAAGTTAACCATTTCAGTCTCAATACCGTTCAGAACTCCAAGAAAAAAGTTATAGGCAATGGTTGCAGGAATAGCTACGGCAAGACCTATAGCTGTTGCAATAAGAGCTTCTGAAATACCAGGAGCAACCGCTGACAGAGCTGCCGATTTTGCAGAGCCTATTGCATGAAAAGAATTCATAATTCCCCATACAGTACCAAATAATCCTATGAAAGGAGCCCCGTTTGCGCATGTGGCCAGAAATGACAAAGAAGAAGTAAGTTTCTTCATTTCAGAACTTACTTTCTGCCTGAGAATCCGGCGAAGCGTGTCTTTAATAAGTCTGCGCTTATGACTGGGACTTACAGCTGATTTTTCAAGGACACGGTACTCTTTCACCGCAGCGGTTCCGATGCGATTCAGGGGTGAGGAACTGGTTCTGCTGATTGCAGTAAGTCCTGAAGAAAGAGAATCAGCCTCTTCCATTATCTGATTGCCTTTAAGAATACGTGTTCTCGCCTTTCCTAAAGATATCATTTTCCAAAAAATTATTGTCCAACTCCACATTGACATAGCTGCAAGGAGGCAAAGTACACACTTTACCACAATTGTAGCGGATTCGAGCATGGCGAAAATTCCGCCTTGAGGTATAAAATCCATACTGCACGCACCCTTTTTTGCCCTGCCATAGAAACAAGCAGGTATTATAAATTTAAACTGTCTTCGAGCAAAGGCTCTGCGCAATTTTTGGCAGAACCGACTCCACAGAACCTTCAATAAAAATATCACTCATACCTGAATAAGCTGAAGGCGTCCTGTTTATCTCAATAATCTTACCACCTGCATCCTGAATACGCGGAGGAATTAAACTGGCAGGCACAACACCACCGGAAGTACCGGCAACAATAACAACATCCGATTGATCTGCGAGTTCAAAAGCATTCTTGTATGCATCAGAAGGAATCTGCTCACCATAAAAAACAAGATCAGGTCTAATTATACCAGAACATTCAGGACACCGAACAGGTAGTTCACAATCCGGAATTTTAGATGCGTCAAAAGGGACAAAACATTCCATGCAATAGAAACTGCTGCAATTACCGTGAAACTCAATAACATTTAATGAACCGGCACGCTGATGCAATCCATCAATGTTCTGAGTGATAATACCCTGTACATATCTATTACGTTCTAGTTCAGCTAAAGCTCTATGCGCATCATTAGGTTGAGCCTTATTCATCATTTTTGCGGCTTCCTGCAAAAATTTCCACACAGTAAGCGGATCTGAGTGCAAAGCCCTGATGGATGCTACTTTTTCAGAATCATATTTAGACCAGAGTCCGCCGGGACTTCGAAAATCAGGAATTCCGCTCGCAACGGACATACCTGCCCCGGTCAGGACAACTGAACATCTGGCTTTGGAAATAAGCTTTACAGCCTCTGATATCTTGGAACTATACTTGTCCATTCTTCTGCCTGAAACAGCCTATGAACGCTTCATCAATTTCTGCACTAATTGACGAGAATTTTCTTCTGCCTGTCCATATTCAGCAACGCTCATGCCCGCACCTAACGCGATCTTACGACGCATATCCAGGTCTACAAGATCACCGGGAGCATGTGCATCATTATTAATTACCAACTTTGCACCGTACTTACGCGCAAGAGCAACAACGTGACCATTAGTCAGACTGTGTCCTTTACGGGTTGTAATCTCAAGACATACTCCATATTCGGCAGCAAGCTTGACTTCAATATCGCTGATTAAACCGGGATGAGCCAAGACATCAACTCTGGCCTCAATGGCAGCAAGGTTTGTTCCTTCCGCCACAGGTTCCACTATGGTTTCTCCATGTACAAGGACAATCTGAGCATCGGATTCTCTGGCCTGCTCGACCATTTCCCCTATTAATCCAGGAGGAACGTGAGTCAGTTCAAGACCTGCAAAAACATCAATATCAAAGTAATGACCATGTTTCTTTGCAAAACGCTTAATATTTTTAAGTATTATATCAATATTGCTGGAATCAGCATGATCAGTCATTGCCAGAGCTCGGTAACCTGCCACTCTGGCCCGTCGGGCCAATTCAGCTGGAATAAGCTCGCCATCACTGAAAACAGTGTGGGTGTGAAAATCAATCATATAAACCTACATCTTATATTTATAGTCATCTGGAGAAAGCTCTTCGAGCTCGTCATCCCACTTGGACTTTGAACTTATATTCTGGTCAACATCTTTTGTTCCGGCCATATCAAGAACTTTCTGTGAGACACGTACCGGACAGTCAGCCCGGACAGCCAATGCAACGGCATCTGAAGGCCGTGCATCAATAATCAATATTTCACCTTCGCGTTCAACGATAATCTCTGCGAAGAAAGTTCCTTTCTCCATATCCACAATATCAACAGTCTGAACTTTACCGCCGAAGGTCACAATGGTGTTAAGAAGCAGGTCATGTGTCATAGGGCGTGGCATTGCAACTTCATTCAATATCATTGAAATAGCCATTGCTTCCATGGCTCCTATCCAAATAGGCAGGACCGTCCCAATCTCCTCATTCTTCAAAACAAGAACTGGAGAATCTGTATCATTTTCAACGGCCAGCCCGTAAACCTGCATTTCTACCATGGCTCTCCCACCTTGGCCCCTATCAGGGAATGATTCTTGGCTTCAATAATCTTAACCTTAACCATTTTACCGCCAAGTGTCTTCTCATCAGTATAACCGGCAAAATAGACATTGACCACACGTCCACCCATATCTTTGCCTCTCCACGAAATGCCACCGCTTGGCTGACGTCTGCTTGGACGTTCCAGCAAAATAACCATTTCACGTTCGACTAAATCATCTAGACTTTCTCTAGTAATACTCTTTTGTCTTTCCTGCAAGCGGGCAAGACGACTCTGTGCAACGTCTTCAGAAACTTTAGGCTGCATTTTTACGGCTGCCACTCCAGGTCGGTCTGAATATTTGAAAGAAAAACTACTTTCATAACGAACTCTTTCCATTATATCCATCGTCTGCTCAAAATCTTCATCAGTCTCACCGGGGAATCCCACAATAAGATCTGTTGTCAAAGCAATATCCGGACACGCTTTACGAAGGTCATCTACAATTTGAAGATAGCGGGTACGATCATATTTACGCCCCATCTTCTTTAAAATATTATCTGAACCAGACTGCACGGGAAGATGCAGACTTGGGCAAAGATTATGCAGCTCACCAAATGCTCTTACAACTTCCGGGGCAATATCCTTAGGATGTGAAGTCGTAAATCTTATACGCTCTAAACCATTTATATCAGAAATTTTATATAGCAGCTCGGCAAAGCTTAAATCTTTCCCTTTTTTATCAATACCGAAGCTATTAACATTCTGCCCCAAAAGGGTGATCTCGCGAATACCAGCTTTAACAAGCGATTTGCATTCATTAATGATGGCCTCTGATGAACGTGATTTCTGTCTGCCTCTAGTATACGGTACAATGCAATAAGCACAAAAGTTGTCACACCCCTGCATTATATTCACGAAAGCTTGTCCCGGAATTGTGCCTATACCAGGAGGAAGAAGATCAGTATTAGGTAAAACCTCACCACCTTCCCGTTCTGGATATTCTGACAAAAAATCATTGAGAACCAGTCTCTTTTCATGATTTTGTGCTAAATCTTCAAGAGCAGCAGGAGCCTGTGCGATGCCGTCACTACCGAACACAAGTCTTACATGAGGGAATTTTTCCAGAAAACCGTCCCCTATCTGTTGCGCAACACAACCGCCCACAGCCACAAAATCACCTGTATTTTTGCATAAGGGAGCCAATCGACCCAGCACACTGTATACTTTCTGTTCAGGCTTATCGCGCACAGAACAAGTGTTAATAACAAATATATTAGCCTCTGATTCGTCCACAGCAGTCCAGCCCCGACTCTCCATAGCACGAATAAGCCAGTCCGAATCATGGACATTCATCTGACAACCGAATGTTAGTACTGTAAATTTCATACCCCGCACATACTCCATAAGTCTTCGCTGGTAAACCCTGCAAAGCACTGCTTAGCCAATCAAAAATTAAGCCCGGCTGAGCGAACTCAACCGGGCTTAATAATCATTTTATTAATACAAACTTAGACTTTAGCAGCCTGAAGCTCTTCAACTGAGTAATCCCAGATGGTATCATGAGGTCCAAGTTTTTCTTCACTAAAGAACCGTGGCAATTGATCGTCCAGCTTGGTAAATCCAGCCTTACGGTTGAAATCCAGTTCATCCTTAAGAGTATTTACACCAAGAGCTATAAAATCATCGGCAGTATAATCAATACCATGTGCTGCACCTACGAGATCGCAGATACATTGTACTGCATCTTCAGTATCAAGGACAGCAAATGCAACGAAGAGGCAAAGCCCTAAAGCATCGATGGATGCGGTAGCAATCTGAAGGTTTTTGGAGAGCTCGACCTGCCCTTCTTTAGAAAGAGGGTCAACATCTCCACCGACCTTAAGAATATTGGTAGCTACTGCGTATCCGGCTGTGTGGTCACCGCCCATTGGAGTAGTTGCATATGTTACTCCGACACCTTTAACTGAACGAGGGTCATATGCAGGGAGGCCCTGTCCCTTAACCGTAGGAATGCGATCTACGCCAAAAGCCTGCCCGGTAAAATCTGCTCCATTACCGATAATGCGACCGATAGGATCAGATGAACCGACTTTCTTAAGCAGCTCTATTCCGCCTTTGCTGTCGCCCCACTCTAAAACACCGCCATCCATCGCAACCGCCATAGCACAACCCATTTCAATGGTATCGATACCTTTCTCGTCACAGATACGGTCCATGGTTGCAATATCATCTATGTCATTGATCATGCAGTTGGCACCGAACCCCCATACTGTTTCATATTCGAAACCTGAGGTCAGGTAATTGCCGTCTTTATCATTGTAACGCTGTGAGCACTGAATAACACAACCGGTATGACAACCTTCTTTGGTCTTACCACCACGAGATTCAATGACTTCAGCTATTTTTTCACCTGAAATATCAGCAGCATCGTCAAAACGACCATAACGGAAGTTTTTGGTAGGCAAGGCTCCTGCTTCATTAATGATATTAACGAGAATTGCTGTACCGAATGCAGGAAGCCCTTCGCTGGTAACAGGGTGACCCATGAGAATTTCAGTCCAACGTTTACGTGCGACTTTAAACTTCTCTTCATTAATAGGTTTCATACGACCCTTTGAATTAGGATCAAGAACTACTGCTTTAATTTTTTTGGATCCCATAACAGCACCCATCCCCCCACGACCAGCAGATCGTGCAGGATGCAGATGAGGATCAGAAAACTGAATAGTAGAAGCCGCCAGACACTGCTCACCGGCAGGACCAGTTAAAGCCGTTACGGCCTTGGCTCCATATATTTTTTTAAGCTCTTCATGTGCAGGATAGTTATCCAGCCCCACTACAGGAGAAGCGTCTTTGAACTCAACGCGATCAGCATAGATTTCAACAATAGAAAAATCTGCATCAGCATCAGGTTTATCTTCAAAAACAATGGCAAGTAGATCTAATGCAGGAAGACTCTGCGCAAACTGACCACCAGTGTTACTTTCTTTAATACCGCCAGTAAGGGGAGACTTTGCACCGCAAGAAAGTCTTCCTGAGTTAGCAGCACCACTTCCACCGAGAATACCCGCAGCCCATACGAGTTTATTTTCAGCAGAAAGAGCATGACAGTCGCCGGGTACTTCAGTGTTTACGAGTCTTGATGTCAGGGCACGACCGCCAAGACCTGCGTAATCACCGAGTTCGTCAAACTTGAACTCTTTGGTGCGAGTATTGATTCTAAGGATTCTGGGCATATTACCCCCATGAATTTAAAGTTTTAGCAAAAACCAACCTTCATTTAACATAGTATTATTGTTAATAAGTGCTCAAACTATATACTCTGAATAAATATTGTCAAAGTTTTTAAATTATATCACAGCAAGCACATAAGTTTTAATTATATAATTTTAGACATAATAAAAATATGAATATAATTCATAAGGAAATACAGGATTAAATCATAACACTACAGTTAAAATAAACACTAAAGATAAATTGTAAATAAAATATAAGTATATTTAAAATAAATAACATAAAAACAACTGTAATTTATAAAATTTAAAATAAGCTAATAATAAAAAAGCGGGGACGACATAAAGGTCGTCCCCGCTCAAAGAATCAAAATGTAAAGCTACTTTAATTAAGCAGCTTCAACTCCAGAGGCATCATCATCTTTATCCGTCATACTGGGGCCAAATCCAAGAAGGATCGGGCTTGCTACAAAGATTGAAGAATAAGTACCGACACCTACACCAACCAGCATTGCCAGAGCAAAGTCATGAATGACTCCTCCACCGAGTATGAACAAAGCCGCAACAACCAGAAGAGTTGTTCCGGAAGTAAGGATAGTTCTACTGAGAGTCTGGTTAACACTGAGATTAATAATCTCTGCCAGAGTAGGAGCCGCCTTGCCGTTCAAATTCTCACGGATACGGTCAAAAACAATAATAGTATCGTTCAGAGAGTAACCAATGATTGTCAGCAGGGCTGCGATGATTGTGAGGTCAAACTCTTTGTTAAGCAAAGAGAAAATACCAACAGTAATCAGTAAGTCATGAATAAGAGCAACAATTGCTCCTAAAGCATAGTTCAGTTTCAAATACCAGCATAGACCGAGAGTGATGAACAGAGCTCCAAAAATAAGCACTGTTGTTGACATTCCCATAAACTGCAACACACTGATACCACCGAAAAGAGCTCCGGCCATAATCGCAGCTGCAAACCAACGCTGTTCAAAACGACCCGAGATATAAATAGCAATCAAAAGCACAGCAAAATACAATGCTTCAAGAGCCTTAGTTCTAAGGTCCGAACCAACTTTCGGGCCAACCATATCAAAACGCTGAATATCAAATCCTGTTTTGGAAAGGTTAGCAGTAAAATCCTTGGAAATCATATCACGGACGTCAGCAGAGCTGATATCTGAAGTAGATGTCCTGATCAGAATTTCATTATCATCAGCATGACCAAATCTCTGAACAACAAGTCCTGGAAGTTTCGTGCCTTGAAGGGCATTTTTAACTTCCTTAACTTCAACTTGTTTATCAAATTTAACCTGAACCACGATACCGCCGGCAAAATCAATTCCGTACTTGGGACCGCCTTTTACAATCAAGGAAGCAAGCCCAAGAAGAATAAGCACAGCTGAAATAATAAAAGCTGTACGTTTCAATCCGACAAAATCAATCTTGGTATCGGGTTTTATTATCTGTAATCCCATTATTCACTCTCCCTAAATACTCAGCGGCGCATCTGCGGCACGCTTGGAGGTGTAAAGATCAAACAAGATGCGGGTAACAAAAATAGCGGTAAACATAGAGGTAATAATACCCAAAGTAAGTGTTACCGCGAAACCGCGCACCGGCCCGGTACCGAACTGGTAAAGAATAACAGCAGCGATTACGGTAGTGATGTTTGCATCAAGAATAGTCAAGGTCGCTCTATTGTAACCTTCCACAATTGCGGCTTTAGCTGTTAGACCTCTTCTTATTTCTTCACGTATTCTCTCAAAGATAATTACGTTAGCATCAACCGCCATACCGATAGTCAGGATAATACCTGCGATACCCGGAAGAGTAAGAGTTGCACCGAAGAGTGCAAGTCCAGCTAAAATAAGGACAATATTAAGAACCAGAACTACATCAGCAACAAAGCCGGCAAAACCGTAGTATACTAACATAAAAGCCAGAACTGCAATACTACCGACAATAGCAGCCATAACGCCTTTATCGATTGACTCCTGTCCAAGAGAAGGACCAACAGTTCTCTGCTCAAGGATTTTTACAGGAGCAGGTAATGATCCGGCGCGTAGGACAATTGCAAGGTCATGGGCCTCATCGGTGCTGTAGCTACCGGTAATAGAAGCGCGTCCACCTGCAATTTTATCCTGAATTGTAGGAGCAGAATAAACTTTTCCGTCAAGAACGATAGCCATCTGCTTTTTAATGTTCTCACCTGTGACTCGTTCAAAAATCCTTGCACCCCTAGCGTTAAAGTTCAGGGTTACATAAGGCTGGTTAAACTGGTCAAAGCGAGTTTGAGCATCAGTGATATACTCACCTGTCAGCATGGCTTCGTGCTTAAGAACAATCGGTTTTTCAACGTATGAACCATCGGGAAGTCTGTGTCTGATGACAGTAACTTCACGTCCAGGTGCAACAATGCCTTTCTTAGCTTTCTCAAGGTCAGCGGCAGAATCAACAAGCTTGAATTCAAGGTGTGCTGTTTTACCGATAATCTTAATTGCTCTTTCTGGATCCTGCATACCCGGAAGCTGGACCTGAATACGGTTGCCTTCCTGTTTGCGGATATCCGGCTCTGCAACACCAAACTGGTCAATACGGTTACGGATGGTTTTGATAGCCTGATCCATCGTCAGCTTGGTCAGGTACTTTTTGTATTCCGAAGTAGGAGCAAAAACGTAATTGACTTTTCCGTCAGCGTTAACAACGGAGCTGATAATAGTAAGGTTGCTGAAACTTTTTTTAACAAGCTCATCAAGCTTGTCTTTCTGGTCCTGATTAATAAGAACCGCTTCAATTCTGTCACCTTTGAGAACTTTCGGCTTCAAAACAATTACACCTTCCTCTCTGGCAACGACTTTTAAGTCTTCACCCATGCGAGCAAGGTTGTTTTCCATAGCTTTATCCATATCTACACCTAGTGTAAGATGGATTCCGCCCTTGAGGTCAAGTCCCAAACTGATTTTGTCATCAGGTAAAAAACGAGTCAAACCTGAATTCTGAACTGCAGGCAGTGAAGGAAGAAGGTAAGCTACTCCAAACACAACAACAAGCAGAGTCAGGACAATTTTCCAACGAAGACTCCCGTTCATCTCCTCTCCCTATTATAAATTCAACTAGGAAACGTTACAAAACACTAAAAAGGCAAGCACTTTCCGAATAAACCGAAAAGTGACTTGCCTTGTAGGCTTAACTACTATCAATAAAGGCTTATTTGCCTTTCTTAGTTTCTTTTTTGACGGGATTAGACAGCCCGGCAATATAGCCTCTGTCAAGTTTTACCTGCATACCTTCAGCAATTTCAATGGTAAGTTCATCACCGTCAACAGCCACAACTCTTCCGTATAATCCACCGGCGGTAAGTATACGGTCGCCCTTCTGGATACCTTCAAGCATTGCTTTGTGCTCTTTAGCTTTTTTCTGCTGAGGTCTGATGAGCAAAAAATAGAAAATAGCAAACATAAGGATAAGGGGAAGAAAAGAACCGAGTGCTCCCATAGGGCCGCCCTGAGCCTGCTGCCCGGATGCACCCATCGCATGGGCGATATCTGCAAAAAACATTACGTCCTCCTGAAAAGACTGTGTACGAATTAAACAATCCGCCTATTAAACAGGAACATACATATTCCCATACGGACGATGCTTGTAGAATTAAAGCCTCTTAAATTCAGAAGCAAATATATCTAACGCATCAATACCGATTTCCTCTAAATAATCACGGGCAACCTTATGAAACCTTAAGACAACCCTCATCTGCGGGGGTTAGAGTTTATTTCATCTCTACCATAATCTCAAAAAGAACAGCTTAAATAAGAAATATCCCTATTCGTGCTGATTCCAGAAGACATACCCGCTATGGGAGCATCTGCTTTACCAGAAAACATACCAAGAAGTAAAATAACTCCTTAGGCCATATATTTTCCAAAAAAATCAGCAACTTTTCTACTGCTGACAATCATAAGCTGCTGATCCATATTGAGTATTCATTATGAATAACTACCCGATACCCGACATTGCTGTGAACGTAAATAGCCCAGCACTGTTTGTGCGTGAAAGTTTTCATTGCCTGTTAACTGCAATTTTGTGTCACAAAACGAGATATTCCAACTGTAATGCGTCAAAGTAACTGATTAATCTCAGTCAGTTAATGCAAAAACTATGTACGCCTGTCCAGTAAAATTGTCGAGAACGATTTAACTGGCTGTTACAGACTTTTGACTTAAGCCGTGCTTACTTACCAAGAAATCAATTAAATATGCAACAACTTCCGTAGCAATACACCTTGTGAATTTCTACTCAGGGTTCCAGGCTTTATTAAAAAAATCATCAGGCCACATTAAAACATCAGGCTCACCCTCGCTAAGTTTTTTTCGAGCACATGCATCAACTTTAAATTTAAATTTAATAAATGATGTATACATTCCGGCAAAATCTATATCACCGACTAATATGTAGCCGACCAAAGTCTCTTCTTTAAAAATCAGCTTGCGATAACTCTGCTTATGTTCATTGTAAAATGTGTATGATTCGTACCTGGTATCAACATCAGTGGGATTTACTTCACCTACTGAAATTGTCGGCATCCCAAAAAAGCTGATAGAACTCATGGAAAGTGATCCGGGATACTCTGAGACTTTACCCGCCATATTTTTACCTGCATGATACCCCTGAGTGTAGGCATTGGACCATACAGGCACAACTTTATCTTTATCAAACAAAACATCTTTTGCCTGAGCAACATCTCCCGCAGCATATATGCTCTTAATATTTGTCTGCATATAGTCGTTAACGATTATACCATTTTCGACTTGAATTCCCGCTTCGCGTGCAAGTCCGATGTTAGAAACTACTCCTATGGCAATAACTACTGCGTCAGCTTCCAGAAAAGAATTGTCATCAAGCAAAACACCTCTTACTCCACCCTGCTTATCACGCACTATTTCCTTTACATTGACGCCGCAGCGCACAATCATTCCAGTCTCATCAATTCTTTGACGGATTAATCCAGATGCCTGCTCGTCAAACGCAAGCGGCATAATACGCTTCGCACCTTCGATGACAGCAACCTGTACACCGCGATTATACATGCTTTCAGCAGCCTTTATGCCTATAAGACCTCCACCTATAACAACCGCTCTTTTTATATCCTTAAGAACGTTTATAAGTTTATATGCATCTTTGACTGCAGTAAAATTATATACATCAGATCCATACACTCCTGTTATCTTAGGGGAAAAAGGAATTCCGCCTGTAGCAAGCAGAAGTTTATCAAATGGGATTTGATCACCGGTTGATGTAACGATCAGTTTACTTTCAACATCAATATCGACAATTGAAGTGCCCAATTTTAAATTAACTTTTTTTTCGGCGTAATACTCATCCGGGCGCATGGAAAGCTGTTTTTGATTAATTTTTCCCGCAATATAATATGAAGTCAACGGCTTGCCATAGGCTGCGTTATTTTCCGCCCCTATAACAGTCAGTGATGTTTTTTTATCATACTTGCGTATGCCATCAACAGCCCCTAGCGATGCTATACCATTTCCTATAATTACGTATGCCATGACCTACCTTTCCTCATATTTCAATGCTCTATTTGGACAGGCTTCAACACAGGCCGGACCTTCTACACGTTCTTCACAACGATCACATTTGATTATTTTATTTTCCATTTTATTTCGCTGAATTGCTCCGTATGGACAAGCCATCAAACAAGACCAGCAACCAAGGCATTTATCAGAATCATAGACAGTAATACCTGAAATTTCATCTTTCGTTAATGCTCCTGAAATACACACAGCAACACAATCAGGTTCTTGGCAATGCCGGCAACTGACTGCCACACAATTATCATCATTTTCGAAAACCATTATACAGGATGACAGCCCTTTCGCACGTTCTTCATTATAAGCAATAATTAAGTCTTTACTCTCAGAACGAACAGTCATACACGCCAATTGGCAAAGTCCGCACCCCATACAATAATCTCGATCAGGGTATATACGTTTCATATCTATAACCTATCTGCCTGCGTGTTTAATGCCCAGAACGTCCATTTCAATTTCAGATAATCTTATAGCCCGTAATACACTTCTGTTCCCACAAAGACTTTCAATAGAATCTAGCCCCATACAACAAAGCATATCTGTAATCTCAAGAGACCAGTTCCGCATAAAATTTACCAGCTGCTCCGCTGCAATTTCAGGATTCTGACGTTTGACCAGTTTCTTATCATTTGTTGAAATACCCCATGCACACTTTCCAGTATGACAACTACCACAAAGAGTACATCCGACAGCAATCAGGGCCGCAACATCAATACTCACAGCATCAGCCCCAAGAGCAATGGCTTTGACAACATCACGGCTACAACGAATATAACCACCTGCAACAATAGAAACTCTGGAACGCATATCATCATCACGAAGTCGCTGATCCACGCATGACAATGCTATTTCCATAGGAAGCCCCATCTCTTTGCCAGGCATTGCAGGACTGCTACTGGCTCCGTAATGCACTCCTTCAAGGATTAAAACATCCGCCCCGGCACTCACTATTCCTGAAGCAACATCTGCAACACCATGTCCGGCCGCAATCTTAACAGCTATGAGAACTTTTTTTTCAGATGACTGCTTAACCTTACCAATAAACTTAGATAAATCTTCTACAAAATCTATGTTATGATTCAAGCCAATCGATCCAGCAAACCCAGTCAAATCAATTACAACCCCAGCTCCTTTGCTGAAGGAATAGCAATATTCATTATACAAATCAGGGCCATTCTGTACAAAATCCAGCTGACTATATTTTCCAATATTCTTTAGATGATTACCTGAGTCTACAAAGCAAATAGTGCCTAGCTCTTCAGCAGACACAGATATAGCTGTTTTCACATTCGAATTTATAATTCCGAAAGGTATATCAGCAAACACAAGTGGAATATTTATTTCTATTGATGCGGTCGAATTAGTTTCGCAGTCAGATCCAAGGCCCGGCTTTGCCCCTAAATGAGTATTAAGGTCTATCGATCTGCATGCAGAATCTACCGCAGCGTTACCATCAAGCAGTAATTGATCCCAATAAACAAGCTGGTTATCAGAGTTGTGCATATGTGAAAATGCGCTAACAGTTTGAGCCTGATGATAAATATTTTTCATAAAATCAGGTTTCCATGAACCATTGTCCCGAAAACACAAATCACTTTTCTTAACAGTAAGTGCAACAGTAGGACACATGGCTACACATCGATAGCATCCTATACACTTACGATTATCATGAGCAACTTTTTTACGTGCTTTATCCCAGAAATAAGCTGCATACGGACACTGTCCGATACAAATCTTACAATTTATACACAAGTCCGTATCTCGTAAAATTTGAAACTCACAAAATGTGCTGGTAAATTTTTTAAATAACACAAATTCTCTCCGCTGTTCCCCTGAATATCACTCTGTCATTCACCTGCATACCCCAAAAGCTACTTAACCTCAGGCCAGAAATTTATATTTCGTGCAGGAGAATACCCCTCTAGAAAAGCCTTACCAAGATTGGAAAAATAAATTCTGTTTCGCTTGGCTGTTCTTAAAGCATACTTATTGCCTTCAGGAAAACATCTCTGACTACGACTGTTCCCTATCCAATTCGAATTAAATTCTTTCACTCTTTGGATTACAGGCCAAAATCCACTTTTATCTTCATAAGCCTTCCGCTGTGCCTCTAACAGGATATTCTGATATTTTTCCTGGTTATTCTTATGATAATAAAAAAATGCAGCACCATTTTTAACCAAATATTCATTAACAAAGATCCCATTCACATACACCCATCCGACAATTCTATTATAATGATCCTTATGATCCGGGGTATATTCAATCTGCACCGATTTACCGAGAATGAGTTTGGTGAGTATCTCTTTTGCCTCACGAGCATAATACTGATCAGAATGTCCTTCATACCCGATTTCCGGTGTATCGACAGATGCTATTCGTACGGTCTTGTTGTTCCAAAGAACAAAAGTATCTCCGTCGATTACATGCTTCACCCTACCTTCAAACGCATATCCAAAAGTAGAGCAGAATAAAACAATACAAACACTCAAAAATAAAACGGAGCCCTTGAGGACTCCGTTTTTATTATTTATTTTAAAAAATAAGACCAGCAAATTCATCTTCCCTGTTAATGAGCCCAATAAATGAGCCCCAATGAATGTGAATCAAGCAAAAGTTCATGTTTAGGTAAAATTCTAACTGTGTAACCAAACCTTCCAGCTTCACCCGGCATGACCTCTCCCTGATACTGATGCCAACCGGCATCAAGATCTTCTTCAGGCGTCATTATCACAGTATCTCTACTTACAAATGTGCCATCCTGCCCAACCGGACCAGAATAAATTTCAACCTGAACATCACTTGTAGATAAACCATTAAGGTAAACCTCAGCATTTACTATGATCGGTTCTTCAACATATATATCAGTATGTGTCTCAGAAATGATATTTCTAACCTTGAGGCTGGACCATTTAGTCATTAGATCCATTCGCCAGGCAGCCAGATCCTTTGCTCCCTGAAAACTACTCTTCGACATAGTCTGATAGTTACTAAATGCCGGTAGATATGCTTTTTCAGTATAATCTTCAACCATGCGGTTAGCATTGAACTCAGGCCCTAGAATACGCAATGCTTTCTTAACCTTGGAAATCCAATTCCTAGGAATACTGCCATGACCGCGATCATAAAATTCAGGGATTATGTCATTTTCAAGAACCTTGTAAAGAGTCTGACTTTCAACAAAATCCTGATACTCATGATCATTATAATCTTCACGACGACCTATAGCCCAGCCGACACTGTTATCTGACAGATAGGCTTCATCCCACCACCCGTCAGGGGTGCTGAACTGCAATACGCCATTAGCCATTGCTTTCATACCGCTTGTTCCGCAAGCCTCAAGAGGTCTCCTTGGAGTATTAAGCCATATATCGCAACCCTGTACCATATAGTTAGCGATCTTCATGTCATAATCCTGGAGAAAAACCATACTCATACGGCATTCTTCACGACGGCAAAGCTGAATCAGATCTTGAATAAGTTTTTTACCTTCATTATCCTGAGGATGAGCTTTACCAGCAAAAATAAACTGAACCGGATGTTTAGAGTCAGCAATAAGTTTGATTAACCGTTCTTTATCCCTAAGCAAAAGACCTGCGCGCTTATAAGTTGCAAAACGACGAGCAAAACCTATGGTTAATGCCCGCGGATCAAGAACTTCATCAGCAAGTTCAATCTCTTTACGGCGTGCCCCTATGCTAAGAAGCTGTCTGCGTAATCTTTTACGCACAAAATCCACAAGGCGTTCCCTTAACCTTTCATGAGTGCGCCAAAGCTCGGCATCAGGAATATTCTCAGTCTGCTTCCAGACTCTTGCACCATCAGGATCTTCACGCCAGTTCGGTCCAAGATAGCGATCAAACAGTAAAGAAAAATCAGTTGCAACCCAAGTCGGCATATGCACGCCGTTAGTTATAGCGCCGATTGGAACGTCTTCAACAGGATATTGGGGCCATACTTTCTGCCACATATTTCTGGAAACATGCCCATGAAGAATAGACACACCATTATTAAAACGGGAAAGTTTCAAAGCCAGAACAGTCATACAAAAAAGTTCTGAATCATTACGGGGATCTTCACGGCCAAGAGCCAGAAAAACCTTATATGCAAGCCCCATTGTCTGGGCATACGGTTCAAAATAAGGACGCATCAAATCAGCTGGGAACCTGTCATTACCGGCAGGAACTGGAGTATGAGTAGTAAAAATAGAAGACGAAGCAACCATTTCCATAGCAGCTTCAAAAGATAAATTCTGTTCTGTCATAAAAACACGGATGCGTTCAAGACCGGCAAAAGCAGAATGCCCTTCGTTCATATGAATTACACTCGGTTCAAGACCGAGAGCAGCAAGAGCCTTGACCCCTCCGATACCCAGCAGAATTTCCTGCCAGAGGCGCATTTCGAGATCACCGCCATACAAGCGGGCAGTAATGGCTCTAAAATGAGCTGGATTATCTTTTATATTCGTGTCGAGCAAATATAGAGTAACACGGCCGACCTGTACTTCCCATATTTGAACTTTAAGATCTTCACCTTTAATATCGAGTGAGAAAATTATATCGTCGCCTTTTTCGTTCTTTGCTGGCTTAATCGGCATTTCCTCAAAATCATGGCTGGGATAACGTTCCTGTTGCCATCCATCCTGCGTCATATACTGACGAAAATAACCATGCTGATAACAAAGACCTATTCCTACAAGAGGAATATTTAAATCACTGGCGGACTTAAGATGGTCACCGGCCAAAATGCCGAGACCACCAGAGTAAATGGGGAGGCTAAGCCCTATACCATATTCAAAACTGAAATAAGCAACGACAGAATCTCCCTTTTTAGCTCCCTCAAATTTATATGAGCAACTCTCTCTTGAAAGATAATTTTTCTGTACTCTTACAGCTTCTCTAAGACGCTGAATAAAAAAATCATCACCTGCAAGTTCCTCAAGCTGCTGCTGAGGAAGGTGATTGAGAAAAGAGACAGGGTTCTGCTGGCATTCTCGCCAAAGATTATGATCAATAGAAGAAAAAATACTCGAAATATCACTATTCCAGACAAACAGAAAATTGTAGGCTAAATCCCAAAGCTCTTCCAGCTGTTTGGGCAAACGAGGTACAACGCTGTAAACGCGAAGAGGCTGCATAATTATCTCCTTTAAATATAGATTCTAACTGGTCAGACTCAACCTACCTATATCCACAGACCCGACCATATTTAACAATCACAGAATCAATATACCAGACTATCCAAAAAGAGCCAGATACAAAATACATAAAAACAAATAAAGATTAACTGAAAGCCTAAAACATATACACTAATCCTTATTATTTGCCTTATTCGGATGAATATTACAAGACAGTTTAGTAATTATACATCTTGAAAGTTGACACAGATCGCATACGAGAGCATTCTGCGCCCTCGAAATGACATTAATTGAGGATTAAAAATATGACTCCCACACAAAGCAATCCTGTTGAAGTTAAAGTAAAATTTCTTAGCGATATAGCTAAAAACAGTGGCACGGATTACGCAACTCCCAACTCAGCCGGAATCGATCTGAGAGCATGTATTGAAAATGACTCCATAGAGATATGCCCGGGTGAAAGACATGCGTTCCCGGTAGGAATAGCCATTGAAATAACTGCCCCCGGCATTGCCGGTTTCATTTATTCCCGTAGCGGACTTGGCACAAAAGACGGCCTGACAATCAGTCAGGGAGTCGGTGTAATAGACCCTGATTACCGTGGTGAGATTAAAGTTTCACTCTTAAATACATCAGGTGAAAAACGACGAATTGAGCGTGGACAGCGCATAGCACAGCTGGTTTTTATGCCCTACTGTCATGCCAACTTGATTCCGAGTGAAGAACTTTCCGAGACCCAGAGAGGGGCCGGAGGATTCGGGCATACAGGAAAAAACTAATTACTCATTTAATATAAAGAATAATACCATGACTAAATACGATACACTTGTGGCAAAAGAACAAAAATCTATCTGTAATACTTACGGTCGGTATCCTGTCAGTGTAGCCAGAGCCAAAGGCTCCAGACTTTGGGATATTGACGGAAAAGAGTATATAGATCTCCTCTCCGGTATTTCTGTAGTCAATATCGGCCACTGCCGTGAAGACTTAGTAGAAGTTATGACTGAACAGGCCCGCAAACTGGTTCAAGTCAGCAATCTATTCTATCAGGAAGAACAAGTCGAATGCGCTGAAAAACTTCTTACAACATGCGGTGCTGACAGAGTCTTTTTCTGTAACTCAGGAGCTGAAGCCAATGAAGCCGCTATCAAGCTGGCTAGAAGATATATGCGCACTATAAAAGAGAGGGATGCTTATGAAATCATTACTCTTGAAGGCTCATTTCATGGCAGAACACTTGCTACGCTGACAGCTACAGGACAGGCCGGCCCGATCAAAGATGGTTTTGCTCCGCTACCTGAAGGCTTTAAATATGTTCCAACGGGAGATATTGAAGCACTTAAAGCTGCAATTACTGATAAGACAGCAGCCATCATGATTGAAATGGTTCAAGGCGAAGGCGGGATCAAACCCCTGCCAGCCGAATATGTAAAAGCCATTGAGAACCTTGTTGCTGAAAATGATATCCTGCTTATTGTGGATGAAGTCCAGTCAGGCCTTTGTAGAACAGGTAAATGGTGGGCACATCAGCATTACGGAGTAACTCCGCATATTTTCACCTCTGCAAAAGCTCTAGCCAACGGCCTGCCTATGGGAGCCATGCTGGCAACTGAAGCAATAGCTAAAGGCTTCACACCCGGAAGCCACGCTACCACCTTTGGCGGAGGGGCTCTGGTTGCAAAAGTTTCTTCTAAAGTTCTTGACATAATGACTGAAGAAAAAATTGCTGATAGAGCAGCTGAAATGGGCGATTTCTTCATAACCGAAGCCCTCAAAATACAGAAAAAATTCCCTGAAAAAATCAACTCAGTCAGAGGACTTGGACTCATGCTCGGAGTTGAGCTCTCCTTTGACGGCAGTGAAGTTTTTACACAGCTCCGTGATAAAGGTTTTATACTGAATCTGACCAAAGGAAAAATACTTAGACTGCTTCCTGCGCTGACTATTGATAAAAAAGATCTGGAAACATTTCTGAAGACACTGGAAGAACTCCTTTCTATCTAAAATAGATTAACTTGACCTAAAACCAGTCTGAACTTACTTTATTAGTAGATTCAGACTGGTTTTTATATATGATCTTGCAAGAAAACATTATCTTGCTCCGCTGAGATAAACTGGAGGCAATACATTATGAGTGACATAGCACTTTCTATCCCCGTTGAAGGTGGTGTTATGGACACCAGTATTAAGCAGAATCTGCCTACAGAGCGGCCGGATCATGTGGCTGCAGCTCTTGACGATCCTGCAATGAGAGCACATGAAGAACGTCAGCAACATGTTGTTGATGACGCAATTCATAGCCTGACAGGTAAAGGGAATCTCATTGACCGTATCATTTAATGGATTAAAGACTAATTTGAATTTCATTTTCCTATTAAAATATAAAAAGTAGAAAATAAGATCTTAAAAGCCCTAATACTCGGTAGAGTACTTGGGCTTTTTACGTTACTAGTGTTTTGAAAATGCTTGCTTTTAATTATCATCCTAATTTTTAAATATACTTTATAGGAAAGTTTCAATGTCCAAACTTCTTAGAATCCAATTTACACTTTCTGAAATAGAAAGCGACGAATGCCAAGTTTATTTAGGGGCACGTGTCGCTCACGGGTGGGAAGAAAAACCACTTGATGACGATTCTATATTCTACACTGTTCATCTTGAAGATCATCCTCTGGGCATGGAAATTGTTGAAGAGATTAAGAAACGCTGGCCTGAGGCAGGATGTATCTCGGCTGAAATCGAAGCTGAAAACTGGGGGCTTGCATGGAAGGATTATTTTGAACCTGTGACCTGTGGAAATTTTGAAATCCTTCCGCCATGGATGCTGGATAAAAAAACAGAAGGCAAAACACACATAATTATCGAGCCTAAAATGGCATTCGGAACTGGTGGTCACCCTACTACGGCTCTCTGCTTAGAAATAATCAGCAATCTTGCTTCCGAAGGCAAGATCAACTCACAAATGGATTTCTTTGATCTGGGCACAGGCTCGGCAATACTTGCCATTGCTCTTGCTAATCTTGGTATGAAAGGAGTCGGAGTTGATATCGATCCACAATCAATCGTATGCGCACTGGAAAACATTGAAAATAATAATGTGCAAGGTATTACTCTCGCTGTCGGAAGTGCAGATTGTATTGATGCAGACCTTAAATACGATCTTGTAGTAGCCAATATTCTTTCAGGCCCACTAATTGAACTTTGTCCGGAAGTAACAGCAAGATTAAAAGAAAACTCAATTCTTATTCTGTCAGGCATATTAATCGAACAGTCTAAAAAAGTTGCAGAAGCTTACATTGAAGCAGGTCTCCCTGCGCCTGAAATATTCACTCAGGGAGAATGGGCCGGACTGCTTTGGAAAAACGTTGGTGCTGTTGACGAATAAGAACTGGAGATATCATTGAATCGAGAACAGACATTATTAAATTATTATAAGACTCTTTCAAAAAGAATAGGCCCCTGTCACTGGTGGCCGGGCGAAACTCCGTTTGAAATTGCGGTAGGAGCTATTCTTGTTCAAAATACAAACTGGGCAAATGTAGAAAAAGCTATTAATAACTTAAGAAATAACGACGCACTCTCATTGCAAGGGCTACGAAAACTCAGCATTGAAGAGTTGCAGGAACTTATTCGTCCTTCCGGTTTTTTTCGTATGAAAGCCGTGCGTCTTATTAATTTTCTTGATTTTCTTGATCAGAATTCAGCAGAATGCATCACTGCTTTAGAGAAGATAGATACTTTTGAACTTCGTGAAAAACTGCTGAATGTAAGCGGAATAGGCCCGGAAACAGCAGATTCCATACTACTATACGCGCTTAATAAACCCATTTTTGTGGTGGATGCTTATACAAAAAGGATATTCAACCGCCATATGCTTGTGCATGAAGATATCGACTACCATGAATTGCAGGATTTTTTCATGGATGTTCTGGAACATGATGTTAAATTATTTAATGAATATCATGCCCTTATCGTAATGACTGCTAAAAATTGGTGTAAAAAATCGAAGCCTGACTGTAAAAACTGTCCATTAAATAAATTTTTGGAAAATTAATTTCAACCTATGCCTGACCAATTAATTAAAAGTTCACTATCTTCGATCGCAATACTATTTGTTGTGGTTTTATTTTGTTCACCTGTATGTGCACAAGAATCTGCTGTCAGCAGGTTGAAAGACGCAATTCAGGAAACTAAGCAAACAGTAAAAAAGCAAAGAAATGAACTTTTAAAACTTACTCGCGAAGAACGAAATATGTTTGGCGAGCTTGCAGCCATTGAAGACCGCATAACGGAAATTACACGTAAACTTTTCAGCCAGGAAGACAAGCTTGAAAAAATAGTTATCGATGAAAACAATGCCAAAACGGAGTATATAAAACTAAACAATGAACTAAAACAGATTGTTGATAAACTACAAATGATGCTGGCCAAGCTTTGGCCCATCCATTCCCGTAAACTTGAAAACAGATTCGGTTCTCTTAATGATTGGCAAACTACCGATCGCAATTTTGTGTGGCTGGCTTCTTTATATACAGATGCTCAAAAAGAACTGGTCAGCGCGCAAAATAAAGCAAAAGAAATATCGCAAAATATTGATATTCAAAAAGAATTGCGATTAAAATCTGAGAATCAACTTTCACTGATTAATAAAAGCAAAGATGCCCTGCTTAAAGATAAACTAAGTCTACTTTCAGGAATTCGTGGAATCAGGGCACTGAAAATAACCAGAGAACAGGAAGTTAACGGACTCCTTGATACTATCAACAAACTGAATTACAAACTGAAAAGTTTGACCAGCAGAAAAATTTTAAGTTTTAAAGGGTCATTGCCCCGCCCCTGTGAGGGCAAGACTCAAATCCGGTTTAATCTATCAGCCAAACCTCCAATCAGAGGTGAAGGAATTCAGACAGCCGGAAATGTCGATGTAAAGTCAATTTTCTGGGGTAAAGTCGTGCATAATGACACCCTAAGAGGATTCGGTCGGGTTGTGATAATTTATCACGGGTACAACTATTATTCCTTATATGCATATCTTGCTGAAAGCTTTGTTAAAACAGGGCAAGAAGTTGAGAAAGATGAAATCATAGGAAAAACAGGATATTACCCCAAACTTAAAGAAACCGGACTTCATTTTGAATTGCGTTTTCATCAGAAACCCGTTAACCCGGAAAAATGGCTTGCCAAAAAATAATATTAATATCTTTAGCAAGATACAGTACCCACTCCACTGGAGGAACAAATGAGAAAAACTTTGTGGATGATAGCCATCGTAGCTCTTTTCGTAGTTTCCGTTGCACCGCAACCCACAGAAGCCGTCGATCAAAATCGCTTTGAGCCTTTACGCAGGTTCTCTCAAGTACTCGATCTGGTTGAACATAATTACGTAAAAGACCTTTCCCGCAAAGAACTTGTGGATGATGCTGTGAAGGGCATGCTTGAACAGCTTGATCCTCACTCTACTTTCCTCTCTACTGAAGATTTCAAAGATATGCAGGAAGCCACCAGCGGTGAATTCAGCGGTATCGGTATTGAAATCAGTATGGAAAAAGGTCGTTTAATTGTTGTCACACCAATTGATGATACTCCTGCGTTCAAAGCAGGATTAAAGGCTGGCGATATCATCCTTGAAATTGATGGGGAATCAACCCAGTCAATCTCACTGATGGAAGCAGTAGGTAAAATTAAAGGTAAACGGGGAACAGATGTAGTTCTGACAGTACTGCACAAAAACGCTAACAAACCTGACAAAATAACCATTACTCGTGATTCTATCCAAATTAAAAGCGTTAAACATCAAGAACTTGAAGATGGGTATCTATATATCAGACTTACCAGATTCAGTGAGAATACCACCCGTGAAATGCACAAAGCTTTAACTGAATACAAAAAATCGCATACACTTAAAGGTGTTATTCTTGACCTGCGTAACAACCCCGGCGGGTTGCTGACTCAGGCTGTTTCCGTAGCCGATACTTTTCTTGATGAGGGACTCATCGTTTATATCGAAGGACGTGATAAAATAAGCCGTAAGGACTTTATGGCTAAAAGTCAGCCGACTGATATTGATGTCCCCGTAGTTACACTTATTAATGCAGGATCTGCTTCAGCTTCAGAAATCGTATCCGGAGCTTTGAAAGACCATGACCGCGCATTACTGCTTGGTGAGCGGACTTTCGGAAAGGGATCAGTTCAGACGATCATTCCCATGTCTGATGGATCCGGAATAAAACTTACTACCGCCTTATACTACACACCTAGCGGCCGTTCGATTCAGGCTGAAGGAATCGATCCGGATATTGTTTATCCATTTGTTGTGCCTGTCGACGACAAAGATAAAGATGACCGTTTTATCCTTCGTGAAAAGGACCTGAGCAGACATCTTGAAAACAATGGCGACAGCAAGAAAGGCAAATCAAAAACTGGCGAAAAGGCTAAAAAAATGCTCGACAGAGACAACCAGCTCAGACTCGGTCTGCAATTGGTTAAGCAGCTGCCCCGCCTTAAAGAAATCAAATAAGTTTAAAGGCTGACTGAAGTGAAAAACAGTACTTCGGAAAACAACGATAAGCCCGAAATCCCGGCAGGTAAGCCGGGCCTTCGGGCTTATTTATTCAAACCGGCAGGTATAGCTGCGATTACAGTTGCAGCAGCGGCGAGTGTTTGCTTGGTAATTGCGTTGGTAGTTTCAAGCTATTCTGGACCGACGACAGAAAGCTCCGGCAATTCACAAGAACAGCAGAATCTTACTGCTGACCAACGAGCTGCCCAGAATCAACATCCTTTATATGAAGAACCCATGGAAGATAACCTTGACGATCTCGTCAAGCAGGTAGATCTGACTCTTATTAATACGCTTAAAAACTCTAAAATAGCCATGCGCGATCTTAGGCTTGAAGATGTATCACTGAAGAAACATCAAGGTCATGATTTCCATTTCCAACAACTTCGTTTCCCATATAAAGGGGATAAAAATAAATTCATTTCCAAAATTAAAAATGAATTCGACGCAAAAGCCCTGAATGCCAGTATTCATGAAGTTGCTTCAGACTGCTGGCTGATTAGTATAAATGGAGTGCCAACCCATAAATTCTTCATATTTGCTCCTATAGTGAAGCCGAAACAAACTCCACGGAAGGCAGGTCCGCATACACCTAAAATGGCCATAGTTATTGATGATATGGGTGAAGATGTTGCGCTTGCAAAAGGTTTGGCTGCACTGGATGCTCATGTAACCTTTTCTATATGGCCAAACAGTTCACATGTGAAAAAGACTTTGGCTATTGCGCGAAAAAACGGAAATGAAATTATGATTCATCTGCCTATGCAACCCAAAGGATATCCAAAAATTAATCCTGGATCAGATGCTCTTCTGGTTGGTATGAGCGCAGATAAAATTCATAAAACGGTTCTGGCTGCAATCAAAAAAGTTCCCGGAGCTAAAGGACTTAATAATCATATGGGGTCCTTATTTACTGAAAATTATGCAGGAATGCGCGAGGTTATGTCTCCGCTACACCAGAAAAAACTGTTTTTTCTAGATAGCCGGACCACACCTAAAAGCGCAGGACCAAAAGCTGCCCGCAAAGCGGGGGTAACAACCTACGAGCGCAATATATTTCTGGATAACGTTAAAGACATCAGTGCAATTAAATATCAGCTTTCAAAGACGGCCAAAATTGCCAAGAAAAAAGGACAGGCAATTGCTATAGGGCATCCAAATTGGGAAACATTAAAGGCCATTAAACAATGGGCAAAAGAAAATCAGGGAGAAATTAATATTGTTCCAGTTGGATCATTGATTCCCAAGGGGCAATAGGATACTTGCACATTTCGCAAGTCAAAAATACAGGCGCTGTTTTTTATTAACAGCAAAATCTATCAGTATAGAAATTATTCAGGCTGCTAGCTTGACTTAAATGTCATTTTAAGGCCAAATATTTTTAAATAAAATTATCTCAGCATAAAGGGTTGTATCGGATGAAAAAAATCCTTCTATTCCTTGTTATTTTGTTCATGGTTGCAGTACCTGTAATCCATTCTGCACAAACTTATACTGTTTCCATCACCCAGATTGTTGAACACCCTTCTCTTGATGCAATGCGGGAAGGTTTTAAAAACAGACTCAAAGAATCCGGCATTGATGTTATTTACAATGAACATATTGCTCAGGGCAATCAAGCAACAAACATACAGATTGCCAACCAGATCAAAGGCGAAAATCCTGAACTGATTCTGGCCATAACCACACCTTCTTCTCAAGCTGTAGCTCAAAAGATTAAAGATATTCCCATATTATTTACAGGTGTTACTGACCCTGTCGCAGCTGGACTTGTTAAAAGTCTAATGCAACCCGGTAAAAATATTACGGGGATGACTGATATGAGTCCCATACTTCGCCAAGTAGAACTCATTAAAGAATTTCTGCCGAGTGTAAAATCAATTGGAACTATTTATAATGCAGGTGAAGCCAATTCAGTAGTTCTCATCACATTGCTTAAAGAAGTCTGCAAAGACTTTGGAATCAGTGTAGAAGAAGCATCTATTGCAAACTCAAGCGGAGTCTATCAGGCAGCCAAAAGTCTTGTCGGCAAATGTGATGCGATATACATCCCACTTGATAATACTGTCGTTTCCGGTCTTGAATCTGCAATTAAAGTATGCCGCCAGAATAAACTGCCCATTTTCTCTGCAGACACAGATTCAGTTGAGCGCGGTACAGTTGCAGCTATCGCCCTAGACTACTATCGCATGGGTATGCAAACAGCTGATATGGCTGCACGAATTCTGTCAGGCAAAGCAAAACCTGCTGATATGCCTGTGGAATCACTCCAGAACCTACGACTGTATGTTAATGAAAAGGCTGCAGCCACAATGGGTGTTGCCATTCCACGTCAAATTATGGAACGGGCTGACAGGGTCATCAAATAAATCATATTTGCAAAATGAACATAATAGAGTTAAAGGCGCAGTACATTCTGCGCCTTTTTTAGTGTGCTTTTTATCCTCTAAACTTAACAGACTTAAATAAAATGATCAGCTTATACGCCTTTATGGGTGCTCTGGAACAAGGGACCGCATTTGGTCTCATGGTTCTGGGTGTTTACCTTACTTTCAGGGTACTGGATTTCCCGGACCTTACTGTTGACGGAAGTCTACCGCTTGGGGCTGCTGTCTCGGCTGTTGCTATAAGCAGTGGCTACCATCCCATTGCAGGGATAATTATGGCAGCCGGAGCAGGTTTTCTAGCTGGAGCCGTGACCGGTATTTTAAATACCAAATTTAAAATACTCCACCTGTTAGCCAGTATTTTAACCATGATATCTCTTTATTCAATAAATATAAGAATCATGGGCAGGCCAAATATCACACTTCTAGGTGAGGACACCTTAATAGATCAATTCGTTAATTTTAGTGGACTGCCACCATATTTATCTACACCTATACTTTTCGCTCTTATTTCAGCGACAGCACTAATAATATTAATTTGGTTCCTCAAAACATCATTTGGGCTGGCCATGTTGGCAACTGGTGACAATCCTAAGATGATAACCAGCCTCGGTGTTAACCGTGATATGATGATAATTTTTGGTGTAGGATTATCTAATGCAATGGTTGCCATGTCAGGAGCACTGGTTGCACAAAATCAGGGTGCAGCAGATGTAAACATGGGGATAGGTACAATTATTGCGGGTCTTGCTTCTGTCATTATAGGTGAAACTCTTTTCGGGAAAGTCAACGTGACAAGAGCAATGTTTTCAGCTCTGCTGGGGTCAATTGTTTACCGTATTGCCATTGCCCTTGCTTTGGGTGTCAGAATTGGTGATTTTGCTTTTACCCCCAGCGATTTAAATTTAATTACAGCAGTACTGGTAGTGACTGCGCTCATTTCTCCGCAGATCAAAACTAAACTGATAGGCTGGAGGCATCATAATGCTTAAAGTTGTAAACGCTACCAAGATATTCAATCCAGACAGTGTTAATAAAGTCAAGGCGCTGCGAAATATCAATCTTTCCGTTAAACCGGGAGAATTTATAACTGTCATAGGGTCAAACGGAGCCGGCAAGTCAACTTTTCTAAATTCCATAGCTGGAAGTTTTTTGCTTTCCAGCGGTAAAATCACAATCAACGGGACAGATGTTACAAGCTGGCCAGAGTATAAACGGGCAGCATACCTTGGACGTGTATTTCAAGATCCGCTACTGGGGACCTGTTCAACACTTAGTATTGAAGAGAATATGGCCTTGGCGCTTAAGCGAGGTAAACGGCGAGGCCTTGGTTTTGGAGTACGAAACAAAGACAGAAACCTCTTTAGGGAGCAGCTTGCGACACTCGGCCTTGAACTTGAAAACAGGCTATCTGACAAAGTTGGTCTACTGTCCGGTGGACAAAGACAAGCTTTAACCATGCTTATGGCTACTATGGCTAAACCAGAAATTTTATTACTGGACGAGCATACAGCAGCGCTTGACCCAAAGACAGGAAGAAAAATTCTTGATATAACCGACACCGTTGTTCACCGTGAAAAACTGACGACTATTATGGTTACCCATAATATGAATCAGGCCATCAATATGGGCGACAGGTTGATTATGTTTCATCAAGGCACGATAATTCTGGATATTTACGGAAAGGAAAAGAAGGGGCTGAAAGTAGAAGATCTGCTTGAAAGATTCTACTCTCTTCGTGGCGAGAGTGTGGCAACTGACAGAATGCTTTTTTCCTGAGTTGTCAGATTACCTTTCCACTCAGATATAACTCTGAGATATGTGAAAATCCATAAAACTGAATACACTTGGAGGACTTAAACAATGGGCGAACTTACTTTTTCAATCATCAAACCAGATGCAGTTAAAGACGGTAAAATTGGTGACATCCTTAAAATGATCACTGATTCCGGTCTTAAAATCAAAGCAACCAAAATGATCCACATGACTCAGGTTCAGGCTGAAGGATTTTACGCTGTACACAAAGAGCGTCCATTCTTCGGTGAACTGGTTGAGTTTATGATTTCCGGACCTTGCGTGGTATCTGTTCTTGAAGGCGATGACGCAATTAAGCGTTACCGCGACCTCATGGGCGCTACCAATCCCAATGAAGCAGCAGAAGGTACTATCCGTAAAGCTTTCGGTGCAGGTATTGAAGCTAATGCCTGCCATGGTTCTGACGGACCTGACACTGCTGCTATCGAAGTCCCCTACTTCTTCAGCAACCTTGAACTGGTGAACTAATCATGATTAAAAAAGTTGGATTTATAGGCACAGGCAACATGGGCACCGCCATTATCAGAGGCATGGTGGGCGATGAAAACATCAACCTGCTAGGTTTTGACCTTAACAAAACGGCACTGAATGCTCTTGCCGAAGAAACCGGGCTCACTACATGTGAAACAGTCCGAGATCTTGCCAAGAAATCTGACTATATTGTGCTGGCGGTCAAACCTCAGCACGCTCCCGCAGTTCTTGAAGAGATTGCTCCTGTACTGAATGAGTCCAAATGCTTGATATCAATTGCAGCCGGGCTCACTGTGCGCAAAATTAAAGACTTATGCGAAAATGGCTGCCCTGTTGTCAGGGTCATGCCTAACACTCCTGCGCTTGTAAATGCAGGTGTATTTGCAGTCTGTCTTGATGATGCTCACCTATCAGAGGAACAATCATCCTTCACCCGCGAAATATTCACACCTCTTGGCGATGTATATGTACTTGCTGAAAGTCAATTTGATAGTTTCACAGGTGTTATCGGTTCCGGCCCAGCTTATGTATTTTATTTTATTGAAGCTATGATCGAATCAGCTGTTGAACTTGGATTGCCGCGCACTCAGGCAACCGCCATGGTGGAAAAACTTTTTGAAGGTTCTACCAAGCTGGCACAGGAAAGCAATTTCCACGTAAGTGAACTTCGTGAAATGGTAACATCACCTGGCGGTACTACCGTACAGGCACTGATTCACCTCGATAGAACAGCAACCCGCTCCAATATAATTGATGCAGTCCGCAAAAGCTACGAACGCAGTATAGAACTCGGTAAAAATTAAAGCCACTGGCTACCGGAGAGGGGAACTATAACAAGTTTCTCCTCTCCGAATACCCCCCCTCAATAATTTCAGTTATACACTATGAAATATCATAGCTGAATATTTTATTTTTTACTCAAATTTTCAATCAGTTTTGAATCAGTTTCATACACGGATCAGACTTCATCGTCCTTTTTTTAATTCTCACTATTACAAACTATGATCTGAAACATTCAAAAATGATATGTAAATATACATAAAAAAAGGCCGCATAAGCGGCCTTTTTAAATCACATAGAAATTAATCTTACATCCCTGCAGCCCAGACCATTACAAAGTAAAGATCAAGAAAGACAGCACTGAAAATTGCGCTGAAAGTAACTAATGTTCCCAATCTTTTAAGCTTAAGCGAAGTCCATGTGCCTTCAGGACCTATCACAGGCTTATTTTTTTCTTCACCGAAATATACAGCCTTACCACCCATCCGGGCTCCTAACAGCCATGCTGCTGTAGCCATAGGCCATCCAGCATTAGGACTTTCAGTTTTAGCTGCATCAGTAATCAGGTTATCATATGCTGATTTCCAATCAAGTTTGAGAATACGCCCAACTGCCAGCATCATAAAGCCGGTAATACGTGCAGGTATAAATGCAAGAACATCATCAGTCTTAGCAGCAAAGTAGCCGAAGTCTTTAAACTCTTCATTCTTGTATCCCCACATGGAGTCCATGGTGGATACTGTTTTATATACCCACATTCCAGCTGGACCAGTTACAACAAGATAGAAAAAAGGAGCTACAAAACCATCATTAAGATTTTCACTTGTTGTTTCAGCAAGAGCCTTACGAAGTCCAGCTTCATCAAGTTCAGAAACATCTCGGCTGACAAGTCCGGATATAGCTCTGCGAGCATCTTCAATCCTGCCACCATCGAGCATCTTTGCAGCATTCTTACATTCAGAAAGAAGAGAGCCAAGAGCAAGACCAGCATATGCCAGATATAAAGCGATCAAAATACCCAAAAATGGTATTGCTAATAAGACCTTAACTACTCCCCAAATGACGAGAGAAATACCGAATACACCTATACCACCCATGATTTTATTGGACATTCCAATGGACTGAACCCAACTTCTATAACAATCAAGAAATTTTCCAAGAAGACGGACTGGATGAGGAAACCACTTTGGATCTCCCAAAGCGAAATCCAGAACAAGAGCTATAACCGGAATAAGAAATAATACAGTAGAATTATCCATCAGATAAACAACCTCAAATCTTAAAGCGTTTTACCGGAGAGAATATCACTCCAGAACACAAGGACGGCACTGGATATATAAATCGCAATATTTTATTCCCGTACAGGATAAAAAACTGCACCCAATCCTTCCCACAGAAAAGGGTGCCACCGTCTCTCACCATATAAAAAAAGGCGGTATGAACAAAGTTCATACCGCCTTTTAAACTAGTTTTCGTAGTAAGAACGCAGCAAAGCACTCCGAACAGGATGTCTTAACTTCCTCAGGGCTTTTGCCTCAATCTGACGAATACGCTCTCTGGTAACGTTAAAAAGCTTACCAACTTCTTCAAGAGTATGGTCGGACTTTTCTCCTATACCGAATCTTTTACGCAGAACCTGCTCTTCACGAGGAGTAAGATCGGAAAGAACTGTAGCAATCTGTTCACCGAGCTTAGTACTTACAACCTCTTCAGCAGGAGCGGTGGCCTTCTTATCTTCAATAAAATCTCCAAGGCTGGAATCTTCTTCATCACCGATAGGAGTTTCAAGGGAGATAGGCTCTTTAGCTATTTTCAAAACTTTTTTAACTTTTTCTAATGGATAATCCATACGCTCCGCAATCTCCTCAGGAGAAGGATCACGTCCTAATTCCTGAACGAGATAACGAGAAGTTCTGATGAGCTTGTTAATAGTCTCAATCATATGAACTGGAATACGGATAGTACGGGCCTGATCTGCAATTGCGCGGGTAATGGCCTGTCTGATCCACCATGTAGCATAAGTAGAGAACTTGTATCCACGCTGATATTCAAATTTATCAACTGCCTTCATCAGACCTATGTTACCTTCCTGAATCAGATCAAGAAACTGCAAACCACGGTTGGTATATTTTTTTGCGATAGAAACAACCAAACGCAGGTTAGCACGAATAAGCTCCTGTTTAGCCCGCATAGCACTTCTGTTGCCATGCTTAATCCGCCAGAGAACTTCTTCAAGATCATACACATTGTGGCAGCATTTATCTTGTAAACGAACAAGAATTTCCATTTTACCGGAAATCATTTCCTTAAATGAAAAGAGTTCATCAATTGTCAAACCAAGTTCATCAGCAGCAGCAACAGGATTAATATCCCGATCATCAATCCGCTTAAAAAGATCTTTTATTTCCTGCTGAGTTTTACCGGTAGAAAGTATATAAGCTGAAAGGTCACGCTGACAGTTATGCATCTGTCTTACGTAATCACCAACAGTCTCAATAATCTGATCAATAAGAGTTTTCTCTATCTTAATGTCACGAAGCCTTTCTACTATCTCCTGCTTATAACTGATAATTTCATTTTGCTCTTTGGCAACTTTCTTATCTAAGCGAGCGCAGTAATCAAGCTTACTGTACAATTTATATTTTTTATTAAATAATTTTTTGACTTCATCTAAAAGGAAAATAACCCGCTGACGCTGGTTCATTTCATCTTCGCTTGGGTCATCTTCCTCGATAGTCTTAACAACATCTTTAAGTTTGATACGTGACTCGTCGAGATCTTCGCCAACGCCGATAAGTTCTTCAATCGCAACCGGAATCTCGACCAGTGCGTAAAGAACTTCCATTTCACCGTTTTCAATTTTTTTAGCGATGACAACTTCGCCTTCACGATCAAGCAGTCCAACAGCACCCATTTCACGTAAATACATACGAACAGGGTCAGTACTGCGAGAGACATAGTCGACGGCATCTTCCGCATTTTCATTAAGTTGAATATCATCATCAGAATCTACACCTGCGTCCATGAGCTTTTTGCCATCTTCAGGTGTATTTACGATTGCGATGTTAAGTGAATCAAAAATCTTGATAACTTCATCAAGCTGACTAGACTGATTAAATTCTGCAGGCAGAGCTTTACCCAACTGCTCAAAGGTTAAGAAGCCTTGTTCTTTACCTTCAGTAATCAAAGTCTTAATAGCCTGAATATCCTTAATGTTGCTCATCATCCCTCCATACAGAGTCGTTCAGGACTTTAAGATATGCACTAACGCGGCCCATGTCGCCTTCCGCCTGAGCGCGGCGTAAAGCATCCGTGAGCTTTTTACGGCCCGTGTCGTAACGCCGCCGGGCAATCACCCTGCATACATGCCGCCATTCGTCTTCCAGTTCTGAACCAGATAGAGCTTCCTCCATCCTGCAACTGGCGTAAAAACGTTTTTCAGAATCATCAAGAAAAGACATAATATCCTGCCCGCTGTGAGCCGTTATTAAAGACCACAGTTTTTTGCCCCAGTGCGAGGTCAGGACTTGTGCTATGCCTCTTTCAGATAGTTCCGCGACATATTCAGGATGCTTGACTGCATACCTCAAGAAATATTTATCATCTTTAACCTGAGCACCTACTGGACCAGCAGACTGCGGAACCGCCTTTCGTACAGGCTGTTTCTGCGGCTGAACTGGAGAACTAAGTGCACTGGAAAAAACTGACCTTAGTTCAGCTTCTGCCATCCCAAGACCGGACGCGACCTTAGGCAGGTAAAATGCACGCAAAGACGCACTGGACATCTTTTTAAGAAATCCCTGCGCCCAATCCATTAATTCACGGGGTGAAAACCCCTGTTGCAAGGTTGCCAAAGCAAAATCCAGCCCATCCCTTGCCTGATCCATAAAAACTTGAAATCCTTCTGCCCCTCTGGCCTGAAGAATACTATCGACATCCTCCCCGTCGGGCAGGACTATAACACCGCAGGAAACTCCCTGCGTAAGAATCATTTCTGAACTGCGCAGAGCCGCTTTGACTCCTGCAGAATCCCCATCAAAAACAAGGTCCACTTTAGAACAAAAACCTGAAAGCCGCTTAACCTGATCCGGAGTGAGTGCTGTTCCCAGCACCCCGCAGGAATTTGTATAACCAAACTGATGCAATGAAATTACATCCATATACCCTTCAGTGAGAAGAGCATGCTTAGTCCGTGCGATAGAGTTCCGGGCAGTTGAAAGCCCATACAGGTGATCCCCCTTTTTATATATTGGAGTATCACTGCTGTTTAAATACTTTGGTTCTCCATCTGTAATTACTCTACCGCCAAAAGCAATAACCCGACCCGATAAATTTTTAATGGGAAAGATTAATCTTCCACGAAAACGGTCATAAGTACGCCCTTTGGTATTTTGAGAAAGAAGCCCAGCCTTAACTCCCTGATCAGCTGTATAGCCTTTGGAAATAAGGAATTTCTCCAATCCCTGCCAATCATCTGTACTGCACCCTAGTCCGAAAGAATCAATTACAGAGGATGCAAGCCCCCTGCGCTCAAGATACTTACGTGCAGTACGTCCTTCAGGAAGCTTGAGCATTCTTGCAAAATATTTTGCAGCCAGCTCATGCATTTCCATGAAAATTTTACGTTCAGAACTTCTTTTTGCCGCCCCGGGATCAACTTTACCGGGAGTAAGCTCCACCCCGGCTTCTGCGGCCAGCTGTTCAAGAGCATCTTTAAATTCAAGTCCATTTATATTGGCGTAAAAATCAAAGATATCGCCGGAAGCCTGACACCCGAAACAATAAAAAAAACCTTCTTCGCTGTTTACGCTCATGGAAGGTGTTTTTTCATTGTGGAAAGGGCAAAGCCCCATCCATCTACCAGAAACAGGTTTAAGTTCTACATACCTACGCACTATATCGACAATGTCGAGGCGTTCCTTGATAGCTTGAATAGCAGCTCTGTCCAAAGAATTCTCCATAACATTGAAAAAACAGTTCGAAGACGCTGAAATAATGTACAATTACTGCATCATGATTTTCCATACCACGACACTAAACAAAATGCACTATAAGAGCTCTACCTCTGTCATACCATCTCCACCCCGGTCTTCAGGGGCAAAGCTGAAACTGCTGACAGCAGGATTACCATCCAAAAAGATATGAACTTCACGGCGTAATGCACCGGTTCCACGTCCATGAACTATCTCAAGAGAGGTGGCTCCCCGCAAAAGTGCCTGATCAAGAAATTTACCTAATTCACTGATAGCAATATCAGCACGTTTACCGCGCAGATCAATCTTAAGAGTCATATCCCCTTTGGATGCTTCTGCTGTAACAGGCATTTTTAATTTTGGTGCACTGCCGGTTTTCTTTTCAACCGGACCAAGATGATCCGCAGGAATCCACATGGCAACACCATCCATATCTACTTTGACCCGCTTTTTACGATCATCTTTTTCAAGAACAACTCCTTTGCGGCCCCAGTTGATATTCAGAATCTGTGTACCAACTTCAATATCATTATAAGAAAAAGTCTTAACTGACGATTCAGGCTTACTTTCACCACCGATGGATGAACGGGCCTCTGCTAGTTTTTTCAAAGCCTGCTTGCGACCTAATTTGCCATCCTGCCACTCTTTTAAGACATTCTGCGCCTGATTTTTGACATCGGCAAGAACGGCAAGTCGCTCTCGTTCAAATTTTTCTTCAAGCCTGGCAAGCTTCTTTTCAAGCTTGGCTTTGATGCGATCCATTTCCCCAAGCTCTTTCTCACGGCTGACTGCAAGTTCGTTAAGCCTGTTCATAACCGATCCTGTATCAGAGCCATCCATCAATAAATACTGCTCAGCCTTGCTGAGTATAGATTCAGGCAACCCGTGCTCACGGGCAACATCCAGAGCAATTGAAGCCCCAACCTGATCGTAAGCAATTGAGAAAAGAGGCTTTTTGGTAGACGGATCAAAAAGAACACTTGCAGCACGCACTCCTTCGGTAACCAGAGCGTAGGTCTTAAGAGCCGGAAAGTGCGTAGCAGCAAAACAGGTAACTTCATTTTCAAGTAATCCGTCAACAACAGATTGAGCAAGAGCAGCTCCCTGTGCCGGATCTGTTCCCGAACCAAATTCATCGAGAATAAAAAGAGTTGAAGAATCCATCGATTCCCATATACGACTGATTGACTTAATCTGAGCCGAAAAAGTGCTGACATTCTCTTCAAGAGACTGTTCATCACCCATAATTACAAAAATATCTTTAAAAAGCGGTAGAACCGAACCTTTCTCTACAGGCACGGGTATTCCGCTGAAAGCCATCGCTGCAAGTAGGCCAACGGTTTTGAGGCAGACGGTCTTACCACCTGCATTACCGCCACTGATAATTAAAACTTTCTGATCTGTAGGCAGCTCAATATCAAGTGGATTTACTCCGCCTTCAGCAGTCGCCAGCAAAGGATGACGTGCTCCTTTAAAATCGAATCCAGCGCCGGACTCCACGTCGACAGCGACCGCATTCATACTCGAAGCAAAGTCTATTTTAGACTGCAAAACATCATAATCGACAAGAAAGCCATACGCAGCTTCACACTCAGTAACTTCAGAACGGACCAGCCCAGTCAGATAAGTTAAAATCTTTAATTCTTCAGCCCGCTCCTGCTGACGGAACTCCTGCATGGAATTATTAAGCTCCACAAGAAACAAAGGCTCAAAATAACAGGTTTCACCTGTATTTGAATAATCGTGAATGATACCCTGCAAACGCCCTTTAAAATTCGTTTTAAGCGGCAGGACGTAACGATCGTTAGTAATCGTCATGAAATCATCCTGCAAAAAGCGGCTGATATCTTCACCATGAATAAAATCACGAACTTTCTTGGAACAACGCTGATGAAGGCTGCGTATTGACTGACGTATATCATAAAGTTCAGGAGAACTTTCATCACGAATATTACCGTCCTGATCGAGACAACGCTTCAAACCTGAAAAAGTTTTCTCAGGCCAGCTGATTTCATTCAAATATTCTAATATGTGATTCCACTCTCTTTTCTCAGCAATATCGAGAGCTTCTTTAAGGGTGCGCGCCTGCCCCAAAGTCTGCACAAGAGCAAACAGGGCATCAGCATCAAGGATATTATTAGGCTTGATGAGATATTGAAAAAGTCCCTCTAGAGGAGGAAAATTACTTAGCCTGAATCCGGTTTCTTTTACAAAATTCTGTCCCTGCCTAAAAAACTGAGCAGTAGAATTAATAAGGTCAGCCTCCGGCATAGGAGACAGAGCAAGACAAGCATCTGCCCCTGACGAAGAGACACTATAACCGGACAGGACTTTAAGTACTTTCGGAAATTCGAGTAACTGGAGAGATCTGGGCTCCATAGGATTCCAATATAGAAAAGAAGTTGATCAACATAGCCCTTGTAAGTCAGGGGGCCAATACAGAAAAAAACGGCAACAGCCCCGGATTGACTCCGGGGCCTGCCGTTAAATACGAGCTAAAAGCTGATCGTCAGGAGAGACGGGAACGGACAAGGCTACTTAAAGCCTTACCATCAACCTGTCCTTTATGAGCTGCCATGATGGCCTGCATCACTTTACCCATATCCTGCATTGAAGATGCACCGAGATCGGCTATTGCTTTATCTACCGCTGCCTGAAGTTCCTCAATGGAAAGTTCCGGCGGCATGTACCCAGACAATGCCTCGACTTCTACAGCCTCTTTCTCGGCCAGCTCAGGACGCCCAGCACTTTCGTACTGTTCAATGGAATCCTTACGCTGCTTAATCTGTTTTGCAACAAGATCAAGCACGTCTTCATCAGAGAGAGTATCCTCTCTAACTTCGACCATGCGATTTTTTATGGCAGTTTTGAGATGTCTCAAAACTGTCTTTTTTACATCATCTTTGGCTTTATAAGCCGCGATATAGTCTTTATCAATCTTCTCAACAAGACTCATATATTAACCCATTGACATTTTGCGCATTTTTTTGATGAGCCTTTTGCGAGCAGCAGCTTTTTTCTTCTTACGCTGTACGCTTGGCTTTTCATAGTGCTGACGCTTTTTGAGTTCGGAAAGAACTCCAGCTTTCTCAACCTGCTTCTTAAAGCGGCGAAGAGCTATTTCAAAGTTGTCAGAATCTTCAAGATAAACACCGGGCAATAAAATCACCCCCCCGTCAGGATCTCGCACCCAAAAAGTGCGGAAGAGAATTTTTATAGACTCACAACCGTAATGAAGTCAAGAAAAATACCCAAAAAAAAGTTCAGCATCCGCGTAGAACAGATGCTGAACATCAAAAAACTTTAGAATGATGTACTAATGGCCTGCTACATCGCTTTTGGAATCCATCCATGCTCTAACTGCACAGTATGCCATTCCTGCACCGAGAATACCGAGTACAACATAAAGGACGCCAAAGAAGATAAAGTGATCAGGCATCCACCAAGGAAGATCCATAGGGAGAGGACTCTGAACGGTTTCACCATGTAACATAATATTATCTCCTCAATTAATTATTTAACGGCGTCTTTCAGAAGCTTACCTGGGCGAAATTTTACAACCTTACATGCGGGGATTTTGATTTCTTCACCAGTGCGGGGGTTGCGACCAACGCGCTCTTTTCTTTCATCAACCTGAAATGTACCGAAACCTGTAAGTGTCAACTTACCTTCGTCAACGAGAGTTTCTTCAACTGTATCCAGAAAATAGTTGAGACAACGTTCTGCATCAGCTTTAGTCATACCTGCTTTCTCAGCAATCTTAACAACGAGTTCAGCCTTGGTCATCAGTCCTTCCTCCTTAAAAACGGGAAAATGATTATTGCGGCGCACTCATCTGCGCCTGCCACAAACCTCACCTGCTGGCGAGAGTTAGTTCAAATAAAGTGCTGCGACATCCGCACAACAGTTCGAACAGCTACCATTCAACGAAGTTTAAAACAAGCCCCTGCTCGCGGATTTAAAGATCCAATAATAGCGTACGCACTGAATTAAACAACCTGATGAAAATCTAAAACAAGATTTTAGCCATTAAGTCAAGAGGGAAAATCGTTTTTGACACATTTATACAGGCTTTGAAATTGCAGTGGAGACAAGGCTTCAGGCCGATCTTTAAGCGAAAGTCCTTCGTCTTCAGCCCACTGCACTACAGAATCAGATATGAATGATTTCAATATCTTACCTAACTGCTTACGCCTATACTGAAAACAGTATTTAATAAGCCCTGCAAGCCCCTTAATATCAACGGGTTTTTCATTATCAGGTTTTGGAAAAAATTTTATGACAGCAGAATCAACTTTTGGTTTAGGCTTAAAAACCGTCGGAGGAACTTTAAAAAGATACTGTGTATCACAAAAACTTTTTATCCAGACGGTAATTCCACCATATTTTTTTGATCCTGGGTCAGCTGTTATTCTGGTGGCAACTTCATGCTGGACCATAAAAACACAGACTGCATTAGATTTTGCTGCAACATCCCACATAATTTTTGAAGCTACGTTATACGGAAGGTTGCCTACTATTTTCCATTTTTTTTCAGGATCAAGATTTTCCCACTTAAACTTGAGAGCATCCTCCTGACACACATAAGCAGCGGGAAATTCTTCAGCCAGTGCCGGAGCTAGATTCCTATCTTTTTCAATAAGTGTTAAACTTTCAGGCCCAGCCTCAAGAATATATTTTGTTAAGGCCCCTTGTCCTGGACCTATTTCTATAACTGAATCATTTTTTCCAATCTTCAAACTATCAACTATTTTTCGTGCTATATTAGCATCCTGCAAAAAATTCTGGCCTAGACTTTTCTTGGCCTTATGTCTTATCTGCACAGAGACTCCGCTTTAAAAATTTAAAATTCTAAAAAAGCATCTTAACTTTATGATCATCCATTAAGCAAGTTCAAGGTTGCCCCTCCAGACACAAAATTGTACTATATTTAGATATATGTTCGACTTGTGCAATTTTTTTTTTAAGGAGCAAATAATGCGTTCTTTTCTTAACAACTATTTTAATATTAAAGCTCAAGGATCTACAATCAGCCGCGAAATTATTGCGGGGATGACTACATTTGCCACGATGGCATATATTATTATCGTAAACCCTAAAATACTTGAAGCAGCGGGACTGCCTTTCGGTCCAAGCATGGTTGCAACAATCATAAGTGCTGTATTTGGTACTATGGCCATGGGGCTTTATGCCAAACGCCCTTTTGCTGTCGCGCCATATATGGGAGAAAATGCCTTTATAGCCTTTACTGTTGTAAAAGTTATGGGACACACTTGGCAAACTGCTCTAGGAGCCATTTTTATTGGCGGAACACTTTTTATAATATTTACAGTAACTGGAATCAGGTCATGGCTAATAAGGGCCATCCCTAAAAATCTGAAAAATGCTTTTGTAGTCGGAATCGGTCTTTTTCTAGCTTTCATTGGGCTGAATACTACCGGCATTGTCACAATAGGTGTCCCTGGAGCTCCTGTTCATATAGGCGATCTCACCTCACCAACTGTACTTCTTGCCCTCGGATGTTTTTTTCTGACAACAATTTTGATGGTCCGTAAAGTTAACGGAGCACTCATAATAGGAATTATTGCTACGTCCGCAGCAGCTATTTCAATGGGAATAATTAATGTTCCAGCTACATACGTAAGTATGCCGCCATCTCTGAAACCTATTCTTTTTAAGCTTGACATTATGGGGGCACTAAACTGGGGATTTATCTCAGTTATCCTGACCGTTTTTGTTCTTGATTTTCTCGATACAATGGGAACTATCTATGCTGTATCTCACCGTGCAGGATTACTCGATGAAAATGGAGACCTCCCGCAAATTGAAAAACCGCTATTGGTTGATGCCGCTACAACAGTATTTGCTTCTCTGCTTGGCACCACTACTACCGGAGTATTTGTTGAGTCAGCAACGGGAATAGAGGCAGGGGGTAGAACAGGACTGACTGCAGTAACGACAGCCTTGCTTTTTCTTGCAGCTCTGTTTCTTGCACCGGTTCTTACAGTTATTCCTGCTTGTGCATACGGCCCCAGTCTTATTGTCGTAGGAATGCTTATGATGGCACCATGCAAGGAGCTGGAATTACATGATATCAGTGAACTTGTTCCAGCATTTTTGGTAATTATTCTCATGAGTTTTACTTACAATCTCGGCATAGGGATGACAGCAGGCTTCATAGCATATCCTTTGATGAAAATTGTAACTGGAAAGACATCTGAAATATCCATCGGATTATGGATTCTGTGCGCATTGTCTGTCTTATTTTTTATTGCGTGCCCGCATTAAAAAATTATGACCCATTAAATCTACAGTTTTTTATTAAAAAATTATATGATGAAAGCTAAAGCCTGCTTAATATTTACCGATACAAAAAATATAAACTGACAACATACCCCCATAAAAAAGGAAGTTAGTCATATGAATATTAGTTTTGGTATTGAAACAAATACAGAGCAGGCCTTCAAACTGGCTGGCAATAAGAATGTAGAAAATAGTGTAGACGAAAACAAAACACCTTCTGTCACAAGCGACATAGACGGCGATACAGTTGAAATATCAGCTGAAGCCAAAGAGAAACTGGAGCAGTCCAAAACTCAATATAAAAAGCAGAAGGCCCCTGACGATGTGGCTGGTAGCGGAAGTGGCAGCAACGATGATGAAACAATAAAGACGATTCAAGAACGAATCGAAAAACTTCAGGAAGAAATAAAAAAACTAAAAGAAAATCCTGAAACAAATAAAAAAATGATTTCTGCAAAAGAAAATGAATTAGTTCAACTTCAGGGACAGTTACTTCAGATGATTAAGGAAAATGGTGACAAGTCAGGTTCAAATGTATCTGGAGGTACTTCTGCTCAAGGATTTACTAACTCATTAACTTGATGATTTAAAATTCCTTCGAATCCTTTGACAAAATAGTGGAAAATACATAAGCCGAATGGCATTAATAAAATCCATATAAGGATGGAGGAAGTTCATGAATTTGAGGAAATACATTCGCGATGTTCCTAATTTCCCTAAAGAAGGCATCGTATATTTTGATATTACACCACTTCTGGCAGCCCCTGCTGCGTTTCAGTATACCATTGACATGATGGCTGAACGTTTCAGCGACCGTAAGGCTGATAAAATTGCTGCGGCAGAAGCACGCGGTTTTATTTTCGGTGCACCGTTGGCTTATAAGCTGGGGATAGGCTTCGTACCCATCCGTAAACCAGGTAAATTGCCCTATGAAACTGTTTCTGTAAGCTACGACCTGGAATATGGGACTGATAATCTGAGCATGCACATTGATGCTGTAGATAAAGGTGAAAATGTCCTGCTCATTGATGATGTTCTCGCAACGGGCGGAACAGCTGAAGGCATGGTTAAGCTTGTAGAAAAAGCCGGCGGAATTGTTTCCGGAATTGGTTTTCTCGTGGAGCTGGGTTTTCTTGACGGTAAGAATAAACTTGGCAACATTACTGCTGAGCATCTACTCAAACTCTAATTCAAAATCTATTAACTCCTTCTCACTATCTCAGTGAGAAGGAGTTTTTTTATGTATTTTTCTAAATTAAGGACGGCTAATTATGGCAGTAATAGGTATTATCGGCGGGAGCGGACTGGATAACCCGGATATTCTTAAAGACGCAAAAGATTCTAATATAAAAAATATATGGGGTGAACCCAGCTCTCCAATAAAATCAGGAACTATTGCTGGAAAAGAGGTCCACATCATAGGAAGACACGGACGGGAACATACTATCCCTCCCACTTATGTTAACAATAGAGCAAACATTCAAGCCCTCAAGGAACTCGGCTGTGACTGTATTCTTGCAACCACAGCAGTAGGTTCGTTACGTGAAGAGATAGACCGCGGACATCTGGTTATTATAGACCAGTTCATTGACTTCACTCGCAAAAGAGAACTCACTTTTCATGAAAAGTTTGAACCCCATAATCCTGCACATACTCCTATGGCAGAACCTTTTGATGCTTCTTTACGCACTAAAATGGTCGAATCATGCAAGGAACTAGGAGTGACAGTCCATGAAAAAGGAACCGTTATAACCATCGAAGGTCCACGTTTTTCAACCCGCGCTGAATCCTACATGTTCAGGGCATGGGGAGCTGATATTATAAACATGTCTACCGCTCCTGAAGCAATCCTTGCTAACGAAGCTGGTATCCCCTACGCAGCAGTTGCAATGTCAACTGACTATGACTGCTGGAAAACAGATGAAGAGCCTGTAACATGGGACGATATTCTGAAAATTTTTCAAGCAAATGCTGACAATGTTACTTCCATGCTGATTAAAACCATCAAAAAATTATAATACTGAAATTGTTCCGCAACCGAAGACTGACATAATATATTAACAAACATCACGACTATTAAAGTGAAGTTTATCTGGATTAAAACGTGCAGAAACATAAATGTGATCTGATTATTTACGGTTCCTATATTCTGACTCAGGACGAAAAGCGTAGCCTTGTCAATGACGGGGCTGTTGCGGTATGCGGAAATAGAATTTCAGCTGTAGGCTGTAAGACTGCTATTGATGAATCATGGTTGGCAGATGAGAGCATTGATACTGGAAAATCAGTAATTATCCCAGGACTCATAAACTCACATACTCACGTACCGATGACACTTATGCGTGGAGTGGCGGATGATATTCCTTTATTGGAATGGCTGCACAACTACATGTTTCCCATTGAATCTGGGCTGACAAGAGAGCTGGTTGAACTTGGAGCTCATATCGGGTGTGCAGAGATGATTGCATCAGGAACGACTGCATTTTTCGAAGGTTACATGTACGAAAATGCAGTCGGAAAAGCTGTTGATCAATGTGGCATACGAGCTGTTCTCGGAGAGGGATTTTTTAAATTCCCCTCACCTTTCTTCAAAACAGCAAATGAAGCATGGGAAACAATCACAGATCTGCACTCTACGTATGCAGATCACGGGCGCATAACAACTGCGGTTTCACCTCATGCGCTTTTCACCACTGATCCAAAGCAACTGGTTGAAAGTATGGAGCTGGCCCAGAAGCTCGACACTCTATGGCAAATTCATGCAGCTGAATCTGTGCAGGAAACAAAGCTTTGCCTTGAAATATTTAACAAACGGCCAATTGAAATTTTAAATGACTACGACCTGCTCACTAAGCGGACCCGTATTCATCACTGCGTAGATGTAACACCTCTTGAGATTGAGCAAATTAAATATTCAGGAGCGCAGATTTCGCATAACCCTCAAAGCAATCTCAAGCTTGGATCGGGTATCTGCCCCATCACAAAATTTATTGATGCTGGAGTTAATGCGGGGTTAGGAACTGATGGAGCAGCCAGCAACAACAACCTGGATATGTTTGATGAAATGCGTACTACAGCCCTGCTGCAAAAAGGTTTTCTACGCGACCCGGAAGCTATGCCCGCCCAAAGCGTGCTGGACATGGCGACCATTTCAGGTGCTGAGTTCCTCGGTTTTGAAGATATTGGTGCATTAAAAGCTGGTATGAAAGCGGATATTGTGGCCATTGATATGGACAAGATACACCTTAAACCTGTATACAATCCGCTCTCGCAGGTTATTTATTGCTCAGGAGGGCAGGATGTATGCCTGACAATCTGTGACGGTAAGGTTCTTTACCGGAACGGAAAACATTTAACGGTTGATGTTGAAACTATTTCCCATGAGGCTGAAAAGGCTGTAAAATGGGCAATTAAGCGGCTTAATCACCGCTGATTTACTAATTTGAATCAACTTCACTCTGTTTTTTTTCTTGACAATACAGGTAAACACTGCATAGGGAATTGTGCTTTTCCCAAGCAACTTAAGATAAAAAAACGCTTGTCCGCAAGCGACTTGCCAAACAGGAGGCGCTACATGGCTAAAAAGAATGCAAGAATCCACGCACTGGAAGGTGCAGAAATGACTGCTGAAGGTCTTTCTTACAAAGGTGTAATCATGGAAGCTATCGTTGAAAAATGCGATGGTTGTGAACGTGCAGTTGATTTCGAAGATAAGAAATACTGCCCCAGCTACGCACAGCCAGCTGTAAAATGGGCTCACAGCGTATGTAACTTCGCTACACACGTCCGCGCTGGTGTTGATAAAGAAGGTAAAGTCAAGGTTAACCCGCTCAAAGCATCCAAGCGTGCTGCACGCGGTCGCTAGTCTGTATTTCAGGCAAGTCGCAAGCCTTACAATACCGGAAAAACAGCTTCATGACTGTTTTTCTACTGATTCTTTTTGTGTATCATGGGAGCCGGACTTGTTCCGGCTCTTCTTCTTTTGTAGACCCCGGAAAAAATTAACCGGATATTTTTTGAAATTTTAAATTCGATCCATAACCGGAGACAACCTAATGCCTACTCAGCTTCTGTCCAAAATTGACGAACTGAAGAACGAAGCAATTGAGCTTCATTCAAAACTGGTTTCCATTCCAGCCATCGGCCCGGCAAATAACGGCGACGGCGAAAAAGCCAAAGCCGACTTTCTCACTGATTACCTGAAAGAAAATGGATTCGGTGAAGTTAAGTCATATAATGCTCCCGACAATCGGGTTGAATGCGGATACCGCCCCAATCTGGTTACAATGATCCCCGGTCAGGATAACTCCAGAACTCTATGGATTATCTCTCACATGGATGTTGTACCGGTTGGAGATTTAAGTCTCTGGAGTACAGATCCATTCCAGATGGTACAGGATGGAGATGCTCTCTATGGTCGTGGAGTTGAAGATAATCATCAAGGTCTCGTCAGCTCCGTTATAGCTGCAAAAGCACTCCTGAATTCCGACATAACTCCGAGCATCAATCTTGGTCTTATTTTCGTTTCGGACGAAGAGACAGGAAGTAAATACGGTCTTGAGTATATACTTAAAGAGCATCAAAATATTTTCAAAAAAAATGACCTCTTCCTGGTTCCCGATTATGGTAACTCAGATTCAAGTATGGTCGAAATTGCTGAAAAATCAACTATTTGGTTTAAAGTAACCGTTGAAGGCAAGCAGTGTCATGCTTCAACGCCAGAACAAGGTGTAAACTCGCTTATTGCTGCTGCAGCAATGATTATAGAAGTACCTGAACTTCAGCATCATTTTGACGAAGAAGACAAACTTTTCTCACCACCCTACTCTACTTTCGCTCCGACAAAAAAAGAAGCAAATGTCGAAAACGTTAATACTCTGCCGGGTAAAGATGTATTCCATATCGACTGCCGTATACTTCCCACCTACGATCTTGCTGAAGTAAAGGAGCAGGTTGAGGGAATGGCATTATACGTAGCAGAAGAATACGGAGTAAAAATAACTGTAGAAGTAGAAAATGAAAATCAGGCAGCACCTCCGACATCTGTTGATTCTGAAATCGTAGAAAAAGTAATTTTTGCGGTCAAAGAAATCTACGGAGCAGATGCGAAACCCTGCGGAATTGGTGGAGGTACAGTGGCCTCTGATCTACGCAAACTAGGGTATCAGACCGTTGTATGGTCAACACTGTTGAATCAGGCTCATCAGCCTAACGAAACAGGATCTGTCAAAAATACCTTAAATGATGCTAAGGTAATGGCTCTTTTACCTTTTTAATAATTTCTTTACCCCGGAGAGGTTACAGGTAGCCTCTCCGGGGAATTAAGGAACCAACCTTTTTATTGTTAATTTTACCCAGAAGACATAAACAACCGCCCAAAAGGTCCGAAGTAAGACAGTTCTAATTTATTAAAACATATAAACCTTACCGCGGAAGACCTATAAAAATTTCCTCCATAAGACTCTGAGAATTTTCAAAGAACTGTTCTCTTGGAGAGACCCCAATAAAAAGCGCATAGCGCACTAAAAAAAGCTATAGAATACCTATAGCAAAATAGTTATCGAAATGATTAGAAAACAGCCACCACCGAAAAAATTTGATCTCATTGTAGCAGGAGCAGGGCATGCTGGATGTGAAGCAGCCATGACTGCTGCTAATCTTGGCCTTAAGACTTTACTGTTGACCATTAATGTTGACCGGATAGGACATTTGTCCTGTAATCCGGCCATTGGCGGTCTCGCAAAGGGACACATGGTCAAAGAGATTGACGCTCTAGGTGGCTATATGGGGCTCTGGGCTGATAAAGCCGGAATTCAGTTCCGTATCCTTAACACCAGAAAAGGACCTGCCGTAAGAGCCAGCCGTGCGCAGATGGACCGCAACGAATATATGCGTGTTGTCCAAAAAGATATTTTTGCACAGGAAAATCTTTGGGTCCGTCAGGATACAGCTGAATCTTTGATTGTCGAAGACGGGAAAGCAGCTGGAGTTACAACAGGTATCGGCGAAGAATTTCTATCCCACTCAGTAATGCTGACTACTGGAACATTTCTACAAGGGCTGATTCATATCGGTCTGGAGAATTTTAGCGGCGGCCGTATGGGTGACCCTGCTTCTATAGGAATGTCAGCAAGTCTTCGTAAGATAGGCCTGACTCTGGGAAGACTAAAAACAGGCACAACACCACGCCTACTCAAAGATTCAATAGATTTTGATAAACTGGAAGTACAACATGGTGATAATCCGCCTCAACCCTTTAGTTTCCGAACCACTGAAATAAATCTTCCACAGGTCCCCTGCTACATCACTTACACAAATGAAAAAGCTCATGAAGCTATTCGCAGTGGATTTGAACGCTCACCTATGTTCACCGGAGTAATCAAAGGGACAGGAGCACGCTATTGTCCATCTATTGAAGATAAGGTTGCCAGATTTCCAGAAAAAAACCGCCATCAGATCTTTCTGGAGCCGGAAGGATATGAGAGCCCCGAAATATACCCTAGCGGCATCCCCACAAGCCTGCCGCTCGATATCCAGAAACGTATGATCAATTCTATTGAGGGATTGGAGGAAGCCCAGATTGTACGTCCTGGTTATGCCATTGAATATGACTTCGTTCCACCAACGCAGCTGCTGCCTACACTTGAAACCAAAGTACTACCCGGACTTTATCTGGCAGGTCAGATTAACGGCACATCCGGTTATGAAGAAGCTGCAGCTCAAGGTCTCTGGGCAGCCTGTAACGTATTCTGCAAGCTCGATGGACGTGAACCTTTCGTTCTTTCACGTGATCAGGCATATATTGCTGTGCTGGTAGACGATCTGGTAACTAAAGGGACGCAGGAACCATACCGAATGTTTACATCCAGAGCAGAATACAGACTGCTGCTGCGAGAAGGTAATGCAGACCTGCGTCTTACGGAAATTGGTCGTGACCTTGGATTGGTTAAAGATGAGCATTGGGCTCTTTACAGCGCAAAAAAAGAAGGCCTGGACAAGGTCCTTAATAAACTTAATTCAGTCCAAATCAAGCCGAACCTCCCAACCCGTGAACTATTGGCAGAAATAGGCGGCACAGCTCCGAATAAATCAGTACCTCTTGCAGCAATACTACGTCAGCCAGAGCTTTCCATTGAAGACATGAAACATTTCTGGAAAGATATTTCACAATACCCTGACAATATTCTTTTAGAAGCCGAAACACAGGTCAAATATGAAGGGTATCTTGTAAGACAACATGAGCTGGTTAATAAGTTCCGTAGAATGGAATCAGTATCTCTGCCGGATAACATTGTTTATTCGGAAATCGCCGGACTGACGCGTGAAGCAGTTGAAAAACTGACAGAAGTACACCCACTGACCCTTGGTCAGGCCAGCAGAATTTCCGGAATTACTCCAGCAGCAATTTCATCCATTGAAATTCATTTAAAAAAGATCGGAGCCATTTAATTATTAATACAAAATAAAGCTTTATTATCTCGGCATTTGCTTCCCAAAATGGTAAAAAAAAAGTACGATTTAAAAAATGGCTTTTAAATTTAGTTATTATTAATCAGGTATCCAATGGCCGCAGATCAAGAATATATGTACAAGGTTCTCCGTGGCTTCGGGGAAACTGGACTCCCTCAAGAAACTATCAACATGTTGATTATTCTTGGGTTTATTCTTGCGTCTATTGTTGCATCCGTGCTCTGGTATAACAACAGACAATTAAAAAAACGTCTTAATTCATCCCCGCCCAGCTGGATAACAGACCAAAAACAACTCTTTAATATATTTGAAACAGCTCTTGTATACCGATCAAAGGTTGATTTAAGCTTTTATGCTAAATCGGAAAAAAGACGTACAATAGCCTGCTCGATTATAGACGTAGAAAAATCAATTATTCTGGAAGTCGGAACACAAAACGGAATTGGAAAGAATTGGATTGGAAAAGAAGTGACCGGTTTCTTTCATATCCCGACAAAACAAAGTGGCATGGTTGTTTTTTATAACTTCAACTCGGTCATAACCGATATTACCTCTAAAGGATCTCAATATAAGAATATTCATATTAATATTCCTGAATATATTGAACAAAGCCAAAAACGTGAATTCCTTAGAGTCTCCCCTCCATCCCGTTACTATGATTATGTAAACATTATTCCTGATTCCAAGCAGGGAATGGCAGCCGGACTCAAATTTATAGCGACAAATGGCGAGTACACTCCCGGATATATGGGTGGAAAAGACTCCAGCATTTTCCTTGCAGATATATCAGGAGGTGGACTTGCTCTGGAATTGACACATATGACCGCGAAAAGAGCTTCAAAAATAAACCTCAAACCCGGTCAGAATTTTTTAGTTTTATTAAGCCTCGTTGATACTGGAAGCCGCGGTATTATCCGCTATTTATTTGTTTCCAAAGTCAGAAGAATTTTCATGGATCCAAGCCGGGGACAAGCCCAAATAGGCCTTTCCTTTGAAGCACAGTTCAAAGGTTATGACGAAGACACCCATAAACCTAAATGGGAAAGATTTACAAAAGGTGGATGCCCTGAAATGGATGACTGGAGTTATAATCTATATCTTGAGCTTTATCGCAGTGGTAATGAATAATTGTAACAAATACATATGCCTGTTGACACGAACAACACATACTAAGTAGTTATACACTAAATTTGATAAATACATTTTCTAAGTGATATATAATAACCGCAAAAAGGAGCATTGAATTGGACGACGGTTCTGAAGGCCGATTGTGGGCCAAAATGGTCAGTATTTTCAAGAAAACAGACTCACCTTTAGAAGAACATATTCTTGAAGCAAGTGAAGATGGCGAAATCAAAGATGAAGTAGTTTCCATGCTACTTAATGTCCTTGAGCTGAAAGACACAGAAGCAAGTGAAATCATGATTCCCCGTACTGACATGGTCGGAGTGGAAATTGATGATGGAATTGCTGAAGTTGCACGGCTGATTATTGAACGTGGTCATTCACGAATCCCAGTATATCATGATACTAAGGATAAAATCGTTGGCATCATCCACGCTAAGGATATTATATCCCCACTATTACATGGTGATATAAATATTGGTCTTGAAAAAATCATGCGACACGCTTTCTTTGTCTCTGAAAATATCAAAGTAAAGACTCTTCTTAAAGAATTCCAGTCTGGACGTATACATATTGCAATACTCCAAGATGAATACGGCGGAACATCCGGCATGCTGACTATGGAAGATGTCCTCGAAGAAATCGTCGGTGATATAGCAGATGAGCATGATGCCGAACGCCCTTCAGATTTTGAAGAACTTGAAAACGGGAGTTTTCTCATATCTGGAAGAATCCCGTTAACTGAAGTTTCTGAAAAATTCGGATTACATCTTGATTCAGAACATGTGGATTCTATTGGAGGATATCTTTCAGAGCTAACCGGGCGTATCCCCAGCATTGGAGAATTCCTTAATATTTCAGGATATAAATTTACTGTACATGAAGGAGATGCCAAACAGATTATCTCTATTCTTGTTGATCCTCCCAGCGGAAAATAGAATGTATAAAGCCATCCCTATTCTTATTGCTATGCTCTCTGCCGGACTTGGCTATGCCAATCCATTCCTTCATCTGCCAGCAGCTGTTCTGGGCTTTCCCATGGCACTTGGTTATATAGCATTTTCAACCCACTCGCCTAAAAAAGCTATGAAAAGAGGTTGGATAGCAGGCACACTGGCAGCACTGATATGCATGTACTGGGTAGCTTACCCAGTCGGTGTATATGGAGGGTTATCCTGGGCTCTTGCTATTCCATGCCCTGTTCTGATTTCAATGGCAGTCGGCGTTTATTACGGACTGTATACATACATAATTACTTATGCAGCCCGAGTTCTTCCCCCATTTATACTGTGCCTTTTCAGCGCACTATTATGGGCAACAATGGAAACGGCTCAAGGAATCTTTTTCACGGGATTTCCATGGATGACACTCTCCGCAGCCTTTGCTTCCCGCCCTGAATGGATTCAGGGAGCTGCATTCATAGGAGCATATGGCTTATCAGGTTTACTTGTTTCTGTAGCAACCTCAATTCTAGTCTGGAAAATTTCAAACGCTGCAAAAGTATGGTCAATTGTGGTAATTGCAGTAGTACTTGTTTTCGGGGGAGCAAGAACTGCTCCTGAAGATTTTACTGCACTAAAATCTACAGGAACTGCATCCATAGGAATTGTTCAGGGAAACATTGATCAAGCCAAAAAATGGGACTCAAAATATAGAAAAGCTACTCTTGATAAATATATAAAACTAAGTGAACAGCTTACAGATAAAGCTGATCTGATTATCTGGCCTGAAACGGCAATGCCGTTTTATATTCAAGACCCCAGTATAATGCGAGCCAGACTGTTCAATTTTGCTACCAGAACAAATACAGCAGTGCTTACAGGAGCCCCTGGCTATATATTACACGGCCCTAAAAGTTTTTCTCTGTATAACCGTGCTTTTCTCATAAAGCCTGAAACAATCACTTTAGATTGGTACGACAAGTCTCACCTCGTTCCTTTTGGTGAATATGTTCCCCTTAAGGACTATCTGCCCTTGGATAAACTTGTGCAGGGAGCTGGTGACTTTATTCCCGGTGATGATCCCAGCCCTCTTGAAAGCGGAAACCTTGCTATAGGAATGCTCATTTGTTATGAAGGAGTCTTCCCTGAACTTGCACAGGAAAGAGTTGAAAAGGGGGCCAACCTGCTGATTAATATCAGTAACGATGCATGGTATGGCAACACTTCAGCACCATTGCAGCACCTTGCGCTTGTTTCTCTTAGAGCCGTAGAACAGGGGCGTTATCTTATAAGAGGGACCAATACCGGTATTTCAGGATGTATTGACCCTCTTGGACAGGTTCATGATACTACAGGATTATTCGTTGATGCAGCTGTGCTGACTAATCCACAGCTAATATCCGGAGAAACTTTTTTCCACGCAAATTATAAAGCTGTTACATTCGGTCCCGTAATACTTACGATCATGCTTAGTGGCTGGATCTTTTTAATGACCAGAAAAAACAGCAAATTAAAAATATAAAGGATTATCAACTCTAATATGCTTCAATTTTCAGATCTAAGATCCAAGGCAACGGACTGTATACAAAAATATGAAACCCTATGGGGGCGTCTTTGACCACGCTCAAAGCAAAGAACGTTTAGAAGAAATAGAACACGATCTTAGTAAACCCGGTGCATGGGATAAACCAGATGAACTTACACCTGTCCTGCGCGAAAAATCTGTTCTTGAAGAAAAAGTTTCATCTTATGAAGCGTTATCTACCGCAAAAGATGATGTAGAAGAATGGCTGACTCTTGCGGCGGAAGATCAGGATCAGGATATTCTTGAAGCCCTGTCTGAAAATGTTAATAAACTGGTAAGCCTTGTAGAACAGACTGAACTGTCAACACTGCTATCGAACCCCGAAGACAAAAGCACTGCTATTTTGGAAATTCACCCCGGCGCTGGGGGAATTGAATCCCAAGACTGGGCTGAAATGCTTCTACGCATGTATCTACGCTGGTGCGACAAGCGCAACTGGAAAACAAGCTATCTTGATTACCAACCCGATGATGAAGCCGGAATTAAAAGTGTTACACTTCGAATTCAGGGCCTTTATGCTTACGGTTTTCTCAAAGGTGAAGCTGGAATTCATCGATTGATTCGTATTTCACCGTATGATGCGTCCGGAAGACGCCACACATCTTTCGCATCAGTTGATGTTTACCCAGAAATATCTCAAGATATTGAAATTGAAGTTAAAGATGAAGACATAAGAGTGGATGTGTTCAGAGCAAGCGGTCCGGGTGGGCAGCATGTCAATAAAACAAACTCAGCCGTTCGCATCACTCATCTGCCAACTAACATAGTAGTTCAGTGCCAAAATGAAAAGTCGCAGCTAAAGAATAAAGAAACTGCAATGAAAGTTCTGAAATCAAGATTGTACGAGAGGGAACTTAAGAAGCAGGAAGAAAGTAAAAAAGCTGACTACTCAACCAAGGACTCTATTGCTTGGGGAAGCCAGATCAAAACATATACTCTTCAACCATACAGGCTGGTTAAAGATCACCGCTGCGGAGCGGAAGATGGCAATGTTGAGGCTGTTCTCGACGGCGAGCTTGATGATCTTATCAGAAATTATCTGCTACACGCATACGGCGGAAAAAATGAATGCTGAATACATTGCTGAAAATGAGTCCAAACTTCTAAACGAGTTGCTCTCAGTAAGAGATCTTTTCTGTGCTGAAACGGATGCCTGCGCGGACAATTATAGCGAGCAAGGGTTAGCTGTGCTACGGTTATGCCCGGGCATGACACTCAAGGCATGGGAAATTCTTGCAGAAAGGCATGGTCTAAACGATTGGCTGACAGTAGCCCTTAATAAAAACATGGCGCCACATCTTAGCCATGTGCAAGGAGTTTTGCAGGAACTCTCATATAAAACAGAACATGACCCGCTTACAGGTCTTTCTAATCGCAGAGTTTTTGAAAGAATTCTTGACCAGGAGGTCGAACGTTCTCATAGAAATAAGACACCTATGAGTCTAGCCATACTGGATCTGGATAATTTTAAGGTAATCAATGACACTTATGGGCACCTCAAAGGTGATGAGGTGCTCATAGATTTTGCTGAAATGCTGTCCCATGCCGCCCGCCGCTATGACCTCGTTGCCCGTATCGGCGGTGAAGAGTTTGCTGTTATTTTTTCAGGGGTTGGTATTTTTAAAGCACAGCAACTTCTGCAACGATTGTTGGAAAAAACTAGAGAACTCAGTTTCAACACTCCGGACAACAAAGACAAATTTTCTATAACATGCTCGGCCGGAGTTGTATGTTACAAAGGAATTGTTGAGCCCCGTATTCATGAGCTAATCGACAAGGCTGACAAAGCTCTATACGAAGCCAAAAATTCAGGTAAAGATCAAGTCTGTACGGCTGATATCCTAGATTATGCGGCTGTAAAAAAAGAAGGCCTTGTACATGCCAACGAAAAAAAATTTTTATTTACGGGAAATTAAAGGGACGGATTAAATCATGATCAATGCCAACAAAACAATGAGCCTTGCAATTATGAGTGGTAAAGGTGGAGTAGGAAAAACAAACCTTTCCTTAAACCTGTCCTACGCCCTGAATACCGGAGGAAACAGCCTTCTTCTTATGGACTGTGACCTGGGTCTTGCAAATCTGGACGTACTGCTCGGAATTTCTCCAGAAAGTAATATGCAGGATTTATTTATTAGCGGAGCTAAACCGTCAGATATTGTTATTCCTATTGAAAAAGGCAAAAAATTTGACATTCTTCCGGCAGCCTCCGGCGTACCGGAACTGGTTGATATGGATGAAGACATGCAGGAAATGCTCTTCAGCAAACTTACCGACCTAGTAGGAAAATATCAGTTTCTGGTTCTTGACCTCGGTGCAGGAATTAACGGAACAGTAATTTCGTTTGCAGCTATGACTCAAATGCGAATTGTAGTGATAACTCCTGAACCGACTTCTTTGACTGACAGCTATGCACTTATCAAGGTGTTGCACTCACAACACAACGTCAGCGACTTTAATATTATAGTCAATCAGGCGACGAACGCAAAAGATGCAAAAAGCACTTTTGACAGACTAAATATGGCATGCGAAAAATTTCTGAATATTAAGTTGAATAATATGGGTTTTGTACGTTATGATCCATCAGTGACTGAAGCTGTACGGAGACAGATACCTTTTATTAAGTTTGCTCCCAAATCTGATGCAAGCCGTGACATTTTAAATATCGCAGTTAAAATTCAAAGAATTCGCATGGATAACATGAGTAAATTATCTGAAAGACCTGTCATCAAAAAATTTCCGACACTTGCCGACTAATTATGCTTGACGAAAAGGGTAACTTTTCGGCATGGTTGTACTAGTAACGGTAGAAACTTTAGCTTGCCACACCAAAAATGACGTGGGAGAAAAGAATGAACAAGAGTGAACTGATTAAAAGCCTTGCGGAAGAAAAAGGGCTCCATGTGGACGAATCGGCTGAAATAGTTGATGCATTTGTTGATGCAATCAAAGAAGCATTAGTCCGCGGTGACCGTGTTGAAATTCGAGGATTCGGAAGCTTCAAAATGAAAGAATACAAAGGATACACAGGCCGTAACCCTAAAACCGGCGATGTAGTATCTGTTACCCCTAAAAAATTACCATTTTTCCGCCCCGGTAAAGAGCTCAAGGAATATTTGAACGCTTAATGCGCCTTTTTATATTTGCTTTTCTTATCCTTGCCAGCATTGGAGCGCCGGTTTGTGCTTCTGCTGGCAAGGATGTACTATTGTCTATCGCAAACACTGCGAATACGTTTGGGACAGTAAACCCTTGTCCAACCTGAGGACACAAGACCATTGGCGGACTGGCCCGGCGGGCCGGATATCTTCAGGATTTAAAGACAGTGACGAAGCACGATGTGCTTCTGCTTGGTGGTGCTTATGAATTCCTTCCAACTTCAGGCGACTCAATACCTGATAAAAAAAGGGATGCTGTAGCTGAAGCTTTTAAATTTCTCGATTATGATTTAGGGATATTAAGCCCTGCAGAATTTCAATTCTTGCAACAAGGTCCATCAGGAATTCCGCAAAATTGGATAAACTGCGAAAAGATTAAAGTAGTAAGCAAATCCTTAAAAAATGGTAAGCACGTAAGAATAGTAATTCTTCCATATCTGGAAAGAGGATCTGACAAGATACCGGAAGATCTGCTAAACAATTGCAGGACTGTTTTTAAAGAAAACAGAAGCAAGGCAGATATTGTTATTGCTATGAGTTCTTGGGGATATATAAGAGAGAAAAAATTGCTTACTTCACCTGAAATGTCTGAAACTCCCCCTGATATACTTCTTGGGAGTGGAGACGGCCCGGGAATGACCGGCAATATTGCTGCAAACGGTAAGACCTTGTGGGTCCGCAGCTACCCAACCGGAAAAGCAGTTAATAGAATTGACGTGTTCCAATTTCCGGAAAGAAATGAAAATTTCAAATGGACTTCCGGAGGAAATATAAAATGGTTCTTGCAGACACTAAAGCAGAATACTCGTGAAGCTCCTGCTGTTGCAGAACTGTTGAATGGTATTGAGGACGAAAAGTAATAGGTTAACTTTCGGAGGAAAAGAAATGACTTTCCAAGGAGCATATACTGCTCTTGTCACTCCATTCAAAAATGGAGAGATTGATCAGGACGCATACCGTGAACTGATCGAATGGCAGATTGAACAGGGAATCGATGGTCTTGTTCCATGCGGAACGACCGGAGAAGCGGCAACAATGACCCATGAGGAACAAGGTGAGGTTATAAGAATCTGTGTCGAGCAGGCCAAGGGACGTGTCCCGGTCATTGCCGGTGCGGGTTCAAACAATACTAAAGAAGCCGTAAACCTGACACTGCTTGCTAAAGAAGCAGGAGCTGATGCTGCCCTCCAGATTACTCCCTATTACAATAAACCGACACCGGCAGGATTGCTCGCGCATTTTAAGGCATTGTCTAAAGAAGCTTCTATGCCTTTTATTCTGTATAATGTTCCGGGTCGAACAGGCCTTAACGCCATGCCTGAAACCATTGCCATGATTGCCAATGAAGTTTCTGATGTCATTGGTGTTAAAGAAGCTACAGGTAATCTTAGTCAAGTTTCTGATGTAATTGAACAATGCCCTGAAGACTTTAGTGTCTTTTCAGGTGATGATTTCACTGTGCTTCCACTTCTCTCATTGGGTGGATGTGGCGTAATATCAGTTGTATCTAATATTGCTCCTAAAATGATGGCTGACATGTGTGCAGCTTTCAAAGCAGGCGAAATAAAGAAAGCTCAGGAACTGCACTTTAAAATGCAGCCTTTAAACAGAGTTATGTTTGTGGAAACAAACCCTATTCCAGTCAAAACTGCACTGGGAATGATGGGTAAGCTCGAAACATCTTTTAGACTGCCGCTGGTACCGCTTATGCCTGAAAGTGAAGCAACACTTAAAGCAACACTCAGCAAGTGCAACTTGGTATAATTAATACTGAATAAACTTGAAAAGCCCGCTCAGTTAATCTGTGCGGGCTTTTTTATTAAATATTTTTACAGCCAGTTGCTATCACACTAAAGCGAAATCTCTGGCAAATATTATTTAACCTTACGGCCATATATTTCCCTTGATATTTTCCACTTACCATCAACCTTTATAAATTCAAAACTTGGAGTGAATTTACCACGCCCGCTGTTATCACGGTAATCCCATGAAACTCTGGCCTTACACATATTTCCAAGAAGCTCGAACTCAGTAATTCGAAAAAGTCTCAACTTTAAGGAACCTGCAACCCAAATAGAGGAGCAGCGCGGAAGGTCTTCATCAAATTTACTGATCGGAATTTCTTCTTTTGAATTACAAGGAAATGACTTGATCATGGCATTCTTGTCATATAATCCTCGTATTGCCTTAAAATCACGAAGATTATACGCATCCTTATATTCATATAAAAGATCTGTAATCTGTTCCCGTACATCTTTTTTTTTATCAGAAGCAAAAGCTAAACAGACAGTAGACATGACAATTACAACAGAAAGAAAAAGAATCATTTTTTTCACAGCAAGCACCTTCTTATTGGTTATCATTTGGTAACTGGAATATCTTTAAAACATTTTCAAATAAAAATCAGCATATGCCATGCATTTTACGCCACTTTTGCAAGCAATTTATAACAACTTCTAAAACGTCATCAGGTGCGATATTTGATGTATCAACAATGCATTCAGCATTTTTATCTTCCTCAAAAGGTACATCAACACCGATAACTTCACCAAGCCCTTCATATTCACGGCCCGAAAGCTGCCGTTCCAAAGCCTTTTCATAGAGCTTTGCCATAACCAGTCCCTGCTGCCGACCTGATTCACGTTTCATGGCCATATTAACGGGACACTGCAAGTATATTTCTGCAAAAAACTCTATCTTATCTCGGGCATATTGACGCCAACATTTCTCATGTGCAGTTCCATCCATTATGACACATCGCCCAGACTCCATAATAGAAACGGCATCTTCAACGAAAAGAGTATATGCCTGCTGACGTTCATGACAAGTATATTCGGGATTAGGAATATAAAACTTTCGTCTCTCATCCATGCATAATTTAACGATCTTGAGCCCATCATCGCGGAGTTTCTCATAAAGCATTGCTGCTAAGGTACTTTTGCCGCAACCAGGTAATCCTGTCACCCAAACCGCCCAGTTTCTATTAACACATATACCGTTCAAAGTTGGCATAATCAAAAACCTCATCCTCAAGTACATTTTCAATAAAGCATAAAAGCTTGTTGCGCACTTCAACCGGATGGTCAGGATACCAGACCGGTGAAGCAACTACCAATCCCCTGAACACAAAAAAAGGAGCTAAGACTTTAAGAATATTTGTGTCTCCAGTAAGCTCCAGATATTTGTCAAAAAAAGTCATGTAGAGGGTTTTGAAAGATTCTGAGAAGTTGTCTCCATCATATAGCCCGAATAAGATGTAATTGGTAGCCATACAGCTTAGATCTCCGGCAGCCTCACCCCATTCCCCACGGCTTCGATCAAGAACACTAAATTCTCCAGAATCACTTATCAGCACATTCCATGGATGGAAATCTCCGTGAACTGCACATAGCCTGTGGGTATAATTTGAAAGTTTCCACCGCCAGTCAATAAGACGTTTCTCAAGATTTATAAATTGATCTCTATAAAAGAATTCACATGGATGATTGAAAGCTTCATCAATCAGCCCCATAATACATTCACTCGAACCGATCAGGTCTCTGACACGACGCATATAAAGATGACTGTCATCTTTGCGTACAGAATGAATTTCAGCCAACCATTTCGCCATATTCGCAGCATTTTCCTGATCCTGCTTTAAAAATTTACCTTTGCGAATACGTTCAAGATCATGAAAATAATCGTAGCCCTCCAGTTTTTCATTCAAAATGAAAAATTCTTTAGGCTCATTGAGCGGAATCATCTCCCCGGAATTATTTATATACCCTATTCCCATAGGTTTCACATGACGGGAAAGTCTTGCAGAAGTCTCATGCTGAAACATTAGAATAGCTGCCCTGTCCCAATAAAACTGATGACCATAATTATCACCTTTCATGATAGAAATAACCGTCTCCAGCTCATCTTTACCCACAGAAAACCTGACAAGGAGCGGTTTACCGTACCCGAAACCTTTCATACCCTGCTTATCGAGTGATCCTATATCACCATAATCAATAAGAACTGTTTTTGAACCGAAAGCCACCTTCAAATATTGCTCAATCATTCGCGTTGTGATCTCAACCATTGCTATCCTCCAAACTCATTATCAAAGCTTTTGGCAGATATTCAGTGCCATGAAGTGAAATATTACCTTTAATCCCCCAAATATATTACACGTAGACTTGGTATCTCTGTCACTGTCCAAAACAATTCCTGTATAAAATATATATTAAACAACGACGAAAGCCACGAGTTTAATCAAAAAAAGCTTCTCATGTAACAAATAAAAAAAGGCGGTTGTGATTTGAGATCACAACCGCCTTTTTTTCATGCTTTTTTTAATAACAATTCAAATAGACTTAAAATAACGTAGAAAAAAATCTAAATCTTTTTAAGTACCATATTTACGCTAGTTACCAAAATTATCTTCGTAACGAGTCCAAAATTCTTCTTCAGTATAGGAATGCTCCTGAGTTCCAAGCTGCTCAACACAGTAAACTGCACTGACAGCCCCCACATGAGCTGATTCAACAAGGTTTTTACCCATTGCAAGTCCCTTAATCAGTCCTGCACGAAAAGCATCTCCAGCTCCGGTAGGATCTTCTACAGTAACAGCCTTAGCAGCAGGTACAGCAGTCTCGCCACTCTTCTCAACTACAAGACAACCATTTTCACCGAGGGTAACAATGATAGACTCACAAATTTCCATGAGTTCATCGCGAGTCTTACCTGTAGATTTCATAATCATTTCAAGTTCGTAGTCATTAGAAACAAGAATCTTACAGCCACCAATCATTTCAAGAAGCTGTTCACCGCTGAAAGCAGGAATATTCTGGCCTGGATCATAAATGTAAGGAAGACCTTTTTCACGATATATTTTAGGGAAATTCTGCATATCGTCCAGATTACCTGGAGATACAATAGCTAAAGAATCTTTAGCATCAACTGCAGAAAAATCATAATCACAAGAATATTTCATTGCACCGGGATTGAATCCGGTAATCTGATTATCAGACTTATCTGTAGTGATATATGCACCGGCGGTGAACTCATCATTAATTCTTTTAATACCTTCACGAGTGATATTATTCTTATCCAGCCATTTCTCATATCCATCAAAATCCTTTCCGCCTGTACCGAGAATTACGGTCTTTTCACTGAGCATTGAAAGAGCATAAGCAATGTTTCCAGCTGTCCCGCCAAATCTTTCATCAAGACCATCTACCAGAAAACAAACGTTAAGCATGTGAATTTTATCAGGAAGAATATGATCAGCAAAACTACCAGGAAAACTCATAATTCTATCATAAGCAAGTGAACCGGAAACTAATATCTGCATTTAATGGAGCTCCTTGAAATTATTATAACTAAATAAAAAGGTCATTCAAAAATAACGTACTGACAACTTTTGCGCATGACTTTATGCGTCATTGCACACCAAAGTCAATGCAGTTATTACTCGGTATGACTTTTCACCCAGTCAAAGAACTCTTGATCTCCCTGCTTGGCTTCCAGAGCCACAATACATGGACAATCATAACTATGCAGACTCCGAGCTGTTTCTATTAATTTACCGGCAAGTTCAGGTGTCGTTTTGGCAATAAGTACTGCTTCTCGGGAAGTTTCCAGTCTGTCTTCCCACCAGTACACTGATTCCATATTATCAAAAATATTAACACAGGCGGCAAGGTGACGCATAACCAGCTCTCCGCCTATATCTCGTGCTTCCTCAACATCCCCGGTCGTAATGTATACCAGCGTCACAGACATATTATTCTCCTATTTACAGACGGGACCTTCACCTGGTTTTGCATTTGCAAGATAATTATTAACCAATTCAAGTTCACCATCTGTAATGCTCATTCCCATAGCAGCCATTCTTTTATTAGTCTTTGTCCATGCAGCAAGATCTTTTTTACCAAGACCGCGACAGACTCTTTTAAGACTGTGACAAGCTGAACATTTAGATAAAATAAGACCAGAACCATCCTCAGCATTAATTGCTGCAACAGATATTCCTGAAATTGCGAACAATCCGGCAATAAACAAACTTAAAACTACTTTCATAACTATTCTCCTCCGGTAAAGTTTGATTTAAGAATACATTAATTGACATGGAGATCAACATCTATAACCATTATGCCTATACAGATGTTCATTGTAACTTATAAAAAGAAATGATAGCCCCAAATTCATCAATATGAAAAAAAATACTCCTGACAAAAAGATATTGCAAAGAGCAAAAGAGGTCTATGCCAGACTGATCAAACGTTACCCTGATCCAGAGCCTGAACTGGACTGGAAAAATGCATGGGAACTTCTTGTTTCAACTGTTCTCGCTGCCCAGTGTACTGACGTACGAGTGAACAAGGTAACTCCGGCATTATTTGAAAAATGGCCCGGACCCTCTGAAATGAGCAAAGCTGAAGTCTCTGAAATAGAAGAAATTATTCGTTCAACAGGACTTTTCCGCAACAAATCCAAAAATCTCAAGGCTGCATCAGAACTGGTCATGAGCGAATTCAACGGTGAATTGCCCCGAACCATGAAAGAAATGATCAGGCTGCCCGGAGTTGCCCGCAAGACAGCCAATATAGTATTATCCAATGCTATGAATGTTCATGAAGGAGTTGCAGTTGATACCCATGTTAAGCGCCTGTCCTTCAGAATGGGCTTTACGGTAAGTACCAACCCCAATGTAATTGAAAAAGATTTAATGCCGCTTTTTGAGCAGAAAAACTGGGGAAATGCCAATCATCTGCTTGTACTTTTCGGTCGTGATGTATGTCCCGCCAGAAACCCTAAATGCGACATATGTGAACTTAACGATATATGCCCTCAAAATGGAATTGAGAAAAAATAATGAGTGAAGAACAAAAGAAACCCGGAACTTTTACAGTCCATGCCACAGATGGCCATGCCCGCCGCGGAACACTAATGACCGCTCACGGTGAAATTCAGACTCCTGTATATATGCCTGTTGGAACTCAGGGATCAGTCAAAGCAGTACCACCGCGTGACCTGCGCGATATAGGATCACAGATTATCCTTGGAAACACCTACCATCTCTATCTGCGTCCCGGTGATGAGCTGATAGCACGTAGAGGAGGATTGCATAAATTTTCCACATGGGACCGCCCTATTTTGACCGACAGCGGAGGATTTCAGGTCTTCAGCCTTGAATCCATTCGTAAGATTACCGAACAAGGAGTTGAGTTCAGGTCCTATATTGATGGGTCCAAACACTTTTTCTCACCTGAAAAAGTTATTTCCATCCAGAACAATATAGGTTCTGATATTATGATGGTTCTTGATGAATGTGTCGGTTACGGAAATGATCGTGACTATACTGCAAAATCACTTGAAATGACTACCCGCTGGGCTAAACGATGCAGAGATGCATATCCCGTCGGCTCCGGTGATCAGTTGATGTTCGGCATTGTTCAGGGTGGATTCCACAAAGATCTACGTGAAATAAGCCTTGAGCAGCTTTCCGAAATCCCCTTTGAAGGATATGCCATAGGCGGACTCAGTGTAGGTGAACCAATTCCTGATATGTATGACATACTTCAGCATATCGGACCAAAACTTCCATTTGATAAACCACGGTATCTCATGGGCGTAGGAACTCCGCTCGATATTCTGGAAGGTATTGCCAACGGAGTAGATATGTTCGATTGCGTTCTACCTACCAGAAATGCACGCAATGGAACTCTTTATACCAGTCAGGGCAAAGTTAATATCAAACGGGCTCAGTACAGGGAAGACGATTCACCGCTGGACCCGAATTGCGACTGCTACACATGCCGCACATTCAGTAAGGCATACCTGAGACATTTATACACAGCAAAAGAGTTGCTTTCATATCAGCTCAATTCAATCCACAATCTGCGCTTCTTCCTTAAGCTTACTGAACAGGCACGTGAAGCTATCGAAAAAGGAACTTTCGCAGATCTCAGGAAAAGATATGAAGCCGTGTATGAACCGGTGATAAAATAATGAAAATTGTTCGCCACATTCTAACGCTTATAGGAGCGTTGACTGTTGTGGGCTTTTTAGCAGCTGCTATCTTGTTCTTCTTTGCTCCGGAATTGCTGCAGCAAAAAGATACCCTTAAAAAAGCTGATGCGATAGTAGTACTGGGAGGCCAGTACTACCGTCCAATATACGGTGCAGAACTTTTTAACAAAGGGTATGCGCCACTGATTTTTGCAAGCAAGCCAGTCACCGAACCGGAAATAAAGCAAGTGCGCAAACTGGGTATTACATTCCCTTACCAGTGGGAAGTATTTAAAGAAGTACTGCTGAAAAAAGGTGTGCCTGAAAGTAGAATCAGATTTTTCGGAAATGCCAATGTCAGTACGCTTGAAGAGGCAGAAGAACTTAAAAAAGTGCTTGGACCTGAAGTCACGTCCATTATTCTGGTTACATCTCCTTTGCACACCAGACGGGCCGGTATAATCTTCAGGAAAATACTTCCACCGAAAATCAAGATTATAGTTGCAGCCACACCTTACGAGCATGTTTCAACAAGATGGTGGAAGAACTTCAGAACCGCACCTTTTGTTATTCTTGAAGTTACTAAGACACTATATTTTGAATTTGGAGGTGCCTTCAGAAGCACTGATCAGATAATTAACAAGCCTTAATAAACAGTAATAATCAAATGCCTCCGAACAATTTCGGAGGCATTTTTTTATCAAAACCAGCAATCAGAATTAATCCTTGAAAGCTTGAACGATCTTTTCCATCATAGCATCAATTTCAACAGATTCAGGAAGATTCAGAACACTTCCATCCGTCATCTGTCGCTCAATCAACCCCTGAAAAGGAGGAATCAGAAACCGACGTTCTGGTATAAACTCAAGATCAGGCGGACTCCCACCCATGTATCGATTAATAACCAGCACCTGTTTATCAAGCCCTAACTCTCCAGCCATACGGCCCACTTCAGAAGCAGTTTTGAAACTGCGCATAGATGGTTCAGATACAACTACCATACCATCCACGTAGGCTGCTGTACCACGTCCTAAGTGCTCAACTCCGGCTTCAAGATCAACAAGCACACAGTCATTATTATCCATAACAACATGAGCCAGCAAAGCCTTAAGCAAAGCATTCGCATCGCAGGCACAGCCCCCTCCGGCATTGGAGAGACTTCCCATTACCAGCAGCCTTTTTTTACCGGGTTTAACACCGGGGAAAGGTTCCTCAAAAAGCGGAATCTCTACGGATAGTTCCGCTGGTAAATCTCCCACATCAGGATTCAGATTTAAAAAACCTTCTGCGTGAATTCTCTCACTGATAAGGTCTTTTCTTGATGAAACTGGTTGCGGCATAGAGCTGCAATCAAGTCCAGATGCCTGCCCGAGTGAAAGAGCAGTATCAGCATCTATCATCCAGACATTATTCCCTGTTCTGGCCAGCCAGTCAGCCATCCATGATGTTATAGTGGTCTTGCCTACACCACCCTTCCCTGCAAATGCCAGCTTCATATCAACTCCATTCTATTCGCTTAAACCGAGTCCTTTGCGCTTAGCCTTAATTCTCTCATCAAATAATTCTGCGGCTTTAACCGGGTCAGGTTCAATGACAAATGAAGCTCCTACTAAATCCTCCAATCCGGAAACAGCAATATTGGTAACTGTTTCAGAACCTAATATATTCGGAGGATGACCAAGATGGGTGTAAATACCGCTGGCAACAGCATATAATCCGATAGCAGCAGCTTTTTCAGAATACCACTCCGGTGAAGAAGCTCCTACTGGTAAGTCACTGATGTCGACATTTAATGCATCGGCAAGAGCCGCGCAAAGCTGTAAGATACGGGCATTATCAACGCAAGAACCATAATGCAGAACCGGTGGAATCCCCAGAGATCCACATATTTTTTTAAGCCCCGGTCCTGCCATTTCAATCGCATCTGGAACCAGCAGCCCGGCTTTACCTGCAGCGGTTGTTACACAACCGGTGACCAGCACAAGAATGTCTTTTTTAATCAATTCCTTGGCAAGCCCTACATTCATGGAATCTTGTTTAAATTTTGGATTATTGCAACCCACGATTCCAACTGCCCCGCGTATATCTCCATTCGCTATGGCCTGAACCAGCGGATCAAGAGTCCCACCGAGAGCAGAGATCACAGCTTCGTTAGAGAAACCGGTCATTATTTCTACAGGTTCACATGGGATGTCTACACGTGAAGAATCACGTTCACCATAGGCTTTAACTGCAAGACGCACAATTTCGCGAGCCTGCTCTAAAGCATTATGCGGGTGAATGTCAAAATGAGTTGCTCCTGTAAAACGGGCCTTGGAAGCAGTATCTATAAATCTAGTATGATAACAACCTGATATCTGAACAAGACTGGGCATAATACACTGATAGTCAACAACAACCGCCTCGACTGCTCCGGTTAAAATTGCCAGCTCAGTCATAAGATGGTTACCGGCCATGGGAATTCCCTTACGCATAAGCAATTCATTACCGGTACAGCATAATCCGGCAATGTTAATTCCTTCAGCTCCGGCAGCCTTTGCTTCGGCCACAATTTCAGGATCACGTGCGGCAGCTAAAATCATTTCTGAAACTACCGGATTATGTCCGTGAACAAGAATATTGACTTTCTCTTCCTTGATAACTCCAAGATTAGCCTGAGACATGGAAGGACTTGGGGTTCCGAAAATAACATCCGAAAGCTCTGTACCGATCATTGAGCCGCCCCAACCGTCTGATAAAGCTGTTCGTGCTGCGTGTATAAGAGTATTAGGAGCATCGTTATCACACCCCATGTGGGTACGGTGCATCATTTCAGCTATTTCACGGTCAACACCGCGTGGAGTCATGCCCAGCTTTTCCCAGATATCTTTACGTTTCTGAGGCACTCGTGAAAGAAAGGAGACCTGCTTTTTACGACTTCCGAAATCAGCGAAAAACATTTCTATAGCATCGCGGGCAATATCCTTAAGCTCACGTCCTTCAGTTTCTATGCCCACCTCTGCGGAAATCCTTATAAGCTTGGCTTCATCGGTAATCTTATAATCATCAGTATCACCCTCAACAATAGCTTCAAGCACTTCAATGAGGTCACGACCATGATCAGAATGTCCTGCTGACCCTCCAGCCACAAAACGCCCGAAATTTCTTGCTACAATAACATCCGCATCAGCTCCGCAAACACCGCGCGGAGATTTAGGAGTAATCTTACATGGTCCCATAGTACAAATACGACAGCTGGTACCGAGCTCACAGAACTTACAGTGCGGAGTCTGCTGCTGTAACCTCTCATGAACAGTCTCAATACCCTCAACTCTGGCTTTATTAATCATTGCCTGAGCATCTTCCCAGATAGAAAGTTCTTCTGCTGGACGAGGTGCTTTTGCCATAAATATATCCTCCCTGTTTTCCCACTACAGCGTGAAATGCTATAGCGTTTATTCCACTGGATAAACCATAAGCTATCAGGCTGATTATGTTTGTCGGATATCCGACAAATCAGGTATATTTTACGAACAAAATTTTTAACTCAGGAAATACAATAATAAAACATATATCAATTTTCAGAAAGCAATTCTAATTTTTCTAAATCAGGAATAAGCCAGCTGGAACGTCCCTGCTTAATCAGAATTTCATCTCGAACCATATTATTAAGAAGAGTAGATACTGTCTGGCGCGTTGCACCAAGAAGAAGAGAAAGCTGTTCAGTGGTCAGGTCCAGATTAATTTTGATTCCTTTTTCACCAGAAATACCTGAATCCTGAGCTTCTTTAAGGAGGTAACTACAAAGACGTGAATTTATATCCTTAAAAACCAATCCATTAATTACAGAAAATGAATTCTGCAAAATTTTACCCAGAACACGAACCATAGTACGGTTAAAAACAGGAACTTCAGCCATACAGCGCTTAACAGATTGAACTCCTGTAACAAGAATAACACTATCCTCATAAGCCTGTACGAAGCACCCTGCATGCGATGAATACAAATCTCCCGGTTCAAGAATACCAAGAGTGAACTCTTTGGCTCCATAGGCAAGATAAATTCTCACCCGCCCCTCTGAAACGATGAAGACAAGATCTTCATCACTTTCGGGAGTAAAAACTATTGCCCCTTTCTTGGCTTTGCGCTCGCTGAAAATAGAACGCAACTCTCCAAAATCAGACCTTTTCAATTCATCTAAAAGATTAATACCGGAAAATTTCATATGCCCCCCTGTTCATGGGGCAATGCCTTAAAAAAGACAAAATGTCAGTAATTATAGCACAATTGCTTTTAGCCTGAAAACTGTTCCTCCAAAGCAGCAACCATTGCAGAGTCGGCTTTGTCTTCTGCCAGCGCTCTGTCCATCTCCACAGCGCACTCGGATAGACTTATATCTCTTCCAGATTCACGAATAATCTGTTTGATATCGTTCATCAATTTTGAAACAAATTCCATCCCGGGACTGTCAACAGCAGAACTGGCCCCAGTACCGCTTCCAGATAATATATTCATCACCCGCAGCAAAGATATCTTTTCTGGAGAAAGAGCGAATGTATAAATTTCCCGATCCTCATCTTTTGCCTTCAGCAATATGCCTCCTTCTGCAAACTTATCCAGCAGATTAGATATAAACCGAACCGGAACCCCCATTTCAGCGGCAAGTTCTTCAAGATCATAAGGAGGTTCGGCTCTTTCAAAACGAGTACTCATATAACTCAAGGCTAAAATGGAAAATTTCTGCATATCCTCAACTCCGGCATCAGGCATGAATCTCTGCTGACGATACATCATCACATTCTGGACAGCATAACTTATCTCGGACCCGAGAAGAACGATAATCCAACTGAAATAAAGCCAAAGCAAAAAAAGCGGTAACTGAGCAAAACTTCCATAAATTGCATTATATTTACTGACTCCTACCTGCCAGTTTATATATGCCCATTGGGCCATATGCCAGATAGTACCGGCAACAATTCCTCCAGCCAGTGCACTTCTGACACGTACCCGCGTATTCGGCATGAAAGCATAAACAAATGTAAATGACAGCCAGATCAAAACCAGAGGTGCAAGCTTCATAATAAATGATTCCAGCTCAGAAATACCGTAAACACCTTCAAATGAATGCAAAAGAGTCTGACGCCTAATAGAAATACTGACACTCGTAGCAACAATAACCGCGACTGGACAAATAAAAATGACAGAGAAAAAATCAGTAAATTTTCTCCAGAAAGTCCGTCCTTTGGAGACATCCCAAATAATATTGAAAGCTTTCTCGATTGTACCTACAGTTGAAAGGACGGTAAAAAGCAAAGTAGCAACACCTACCCAGCCAAGAGTCTGAACGTTAGTATTATCCACATATTCAAGTATCTTAGCAACGACCTCTTCTCTACCTGCAGAGACTTTCAGCAGCATATCGTGAATAAAAGCCGAATCTTGAAACCCCATCCCTTTCATAAGTGAAAAAGCGACAGCAATAAAAGGAACAATGGAAAGCATGGTAGTAAATGTAAGGGCTGATGCTCTGATAATGCACTGATCTTTTAAAAAACCGATAGCAACGAGATATGCCACCCGGGCAAAAGTATATAAAACTTTAAGCGGACCATTTACATGATGTGAACTCCAGTCCCATATATCATGAAGAAAAAAATCTGAAACTCTGTTAGCCAGTCTTCCTCCAGTCATCATTCCCTCCTGATGGAACTGATTAAACGCACATAATTTTATTTCATAGCAATTTTAATTAAATGAACCATATCAGAATATAAGCCTTCTGAAAAACATAAAAGACTCTTCCGGCAAACCGAGCACATCACCTAAAACATCACTCCAACGCTCTAATCCTTTTACTTCCACTTTCGGATCATTCAGCTTTCCAGTAACGTTTACATTCACCCCTGTTATAGCATCAAATAAAGCATTCACAATTTTTAGATACATATTAGGCAATTGAATAATATCTGCATTTACACGAAGATCAATAGAATCTTTGGGAAAACTAAATCCACCTCTTGCGGTTGCAGTAAGATAATTGGTTTTCAGAAGATAATCATTAACTTTAAAATCACCTTTTTCACCCTGAATTGCACCATTCATAACAGAAAATTTTGTCGGGCTGGACTGTTTTTTACTTTTCTTACCCTGTCCAGTCGAACCGGCAAACAAGTAAGAACCATCAGTAATTTTAAACAACAGCTTACCAGTCATGGTATTTGTAAAATTCTCATTTGCCGTCGAATATCCCTTTAATTGGAGCGATGCACTTGTCAAACCTTTCACATAATCATGCCCAGTATAATCAGAAAAAAATAAGCCGGCCTCAAAACCTCTGGCCTCAAAATCAGTATCAAGACTCACTGTCCCGTTATACAGTCCTAAATCAAGTTTACCGGCAAGATTACCTTCATGAAACTTTGCGCTAATATTATGGATACCTATGATAGAGTTTTTCATATCGACATCAGCACTGATTTTACTTGCGCCAAAATCAAATATTCGAAAATAGTTACAAACAACCTTTCCTTTTGCATTAATTGCGCTCAACATAGCATCAGGAAACTGCCATTCAGGGAGTTTCACAGCCGGTTTAGCAACTCCATTTTTCTGCTCATCAGTATCAGAGTTGTCTTCTGGCGGTAAAAACGTATCTATATCGATATTATCGCCATTAATAACAAAATTAAGTACCGGCTTTTTGAAATCTACCAACTCAAAAGTACCTGTCGCTGTCGCATTATCAAGCCTGCAATGGTTAACATGCAAATTTAGATTTTCACCATTGAGCTGAAAAACTGTATCAAATTCAACAGAATCGAAAGCATTTTTGTCTTGAGTTTCAGGCTTCGAAACTCCGAATAAACTAAAGAATTCGTCACACTTTGTATTACCCAATTTCAAATGACCGGACGCTGAGGCTGTTTCTGCACCAATATTTTTGGCATCAACATCACCTTTAAGGTTAATTTTACCACTTTGTATTGAAAAATTATCTAGTTTTAAACTCCGTTCTTTAAAACTCCCCTCGCCGCCAAGGACAAGCCGCGTCTCTTTTTTAATTGTCGAAATACCGTTACCGCTGAAGGATAAATCAAAATTACTATTCTTAAAGACAAAAGAATCCGGTTTTGCGCGTCTGCTAAAAATTTCACCGTTAAAGTTTCCATCAAGTTTTAGATCAGGTTTCAACAAAACAGCAGCAAATTTAATCCGTGCATTCCTTCCAGCATGACCTTCTAAAGCTTTTCCCGAAAGCGGAGAAACAGCCAGTCCAAAAGTAAATGAATCTGCATGAATATTACGATACTTAGCAGGAATATCTTTATGACTTAAGCTGGCAGCAACTCTTTTCGCCTCAGCAACCAGATTTAATTTAATATTTCTGACCAGTTCAACCAAAGTTTTACCATGTGATGTAAAGCTTTTCAGTTTTAGGCCAGCCTTACCGGAACGAAAACTCACCTTTTCAATCTTTGCTGGAATTTTAATTAAAGAAAAAGGTGAGACCGCCCCTTTTGCGGAAAGAAATAAAATATCGCTTTCATTTTTCTCATTAAAGCCGAGATCTGCCATCAAAGAAAAATCTCCGTCAAGATACGACCCCTTACCAATACTGAGGTTGGCAATTTGGGGGCCGGGAGAAATAGCAAGACGTGTATTATCAAGCTTCATTCCAGAGTATGTCAGTTCTCCAATCTCAAGCTTACCTTTACAAGGTAGTTTATGCACTAAATCAGCAATAATGAGATCTCTAAAATAGAACCTTTTAGGTTTAGACTCAATCTTATGATCCCCTGCACTTGAAGAAATTTTATCCTCTGAGCTTATATTTTTACCCAACTTAAAAAGTCTTGAATACGGATCAAGCCCTATAGAATCAACACTTACATCAAATTCAGCCCATGGATGCTTATAATCCTTAAGTGAAAAAACACCTTGAATTGATGTTTTATCTACTTTCAAAACCATATTGCTGAGTTCTGTTTTCTCAAGAGTAGAATGAAAATCAACTGCAAATGAAGCACTATTAAAAATATCTTTGATATCTGAAGGAATAGGTACGGGAGTAAATTTCGAAAAGACAGCCTTAGGGTCAAAACGTGTAGATTTAAGGCTTCCTTTAAAATCTGGAGAATTATATATATCACGACATACCGCCGCCCCTGAAAGTCTCAAGCCTGCCCCTTGGATGACTAAACCTTTAACATCGATCAGTCCCTCAACAAGATTACATTCGAGATTAGCGATCCCCTGAATACTTTCGCCAGGTCCAAGCAACTCAGGACTTTTAACAGAGACCGAAACAGAGGTATCTGAAAGAGAGACAGTTCGTTTACTTCGAGAAAAATCTACTAGACCTTTAATATTAGTTATTGCTGAAAGATCTAAAAAATCAGTATCCAGCATAGCTGTTATATCAAAAGCCAAAGGAGTATTTTTGCGCAGCAATCCTGTCCTGACGTTAACCCCTGAGACGTTGAATGAATTACCGGAAGCTATATCTTTATAAATATACGTTGCATTAACTACATTCATTCCCCGGACAGAAATAGACTTAAAAATACGGGAGGAAGGAGCCTCTATTTCACCTTTCTCATCACCATTCATACTTGGCAGGTCCAACTTTCCGTTATTCCCGCGATTCATGCGGAAAACAGGTGAATCAACAATGATGGTATCCACCTCAAGATCACCGAAGAGAAGAGGTATCAGTCGAACTTTAAAATCTACATTTTTAACCATAAGCTGCTGTGGATATTCTGCATCCGTAGCCGAACTTATGGCAATTGGCCCAGTATTCAAGCCAAGCCATGGATAAAATATCAGATCGAAATTATTATTAAACACAACCTTTCGCCCGAGTTTCGCACTTAAGAAAGTTTCAAACTCTGTACGTGGTGCATCTGATTCCAGATAATAAATTCCTCCGCAGAATGCCGCCAGAATGCAAAAGTCAAAGAGGATAAATAGTACCCAGAATAATTTCTTAAATCTAAACAAAGCCATAGCCACCTGTAAGTGATTTTATCATTATCAATCTGATATAAGTTGTTAAAGCAGAAGTAAGCAAAAGGTAAAGTAAGCCTGAAGAAAAACCCCTCAATTCTGCATAATTTAACTCTCCTGACAAAATAGAGAGCTTTTAACAGGATGTCCGGTTATGTCAGCCACAACAGGACACTTCACTTTAAAAGCATAAAAAACATTTGGAATCACGCCCCAGAGAGATTCAAAATTCCCCTGCCCTTTACTTAATATAACAGGAGCTGCATCGAGTACGAAACGAAAATCAGCACTGCATCTGTCTAGAACAGTTCCAGGAGTATCTACACCGGAAGTAATAACATCACAAAGATCTGTCATACCGACAAATTTAGCATCAACCAGAGTAGCATCATTCAAGATATTGCATCCACGAACAGCATAAGTAATCTTGATCCCTTCTTGCTTAAGCAACTCTACCAGCACGGTATCAAGTCCGATTTCTCCAGCATTATCTCCAAGAATTAATAAACTTTTTTCTTTCCAAAGTTGCTCCAGAAAACAATCAAATAAATTCTTATCCAGCCCTTTTTCCAAACTTCCAAGCTCAGATTCCCAATCATACTCGCCCATAACAGAACAATCCATATAATTACCGATGATCGAAACACCTAACGCGGCAAGTAATGGGTTATCACTACTCAGCACCCTGTTACGGATATCTGGTAATAATTCAAGGACCCGCTTATTTGATTCATCCTTCTGTTTTTTAAAAATATCAACATCTCCCACATAGTGAGAAATTTCCCTGAAAAGACGTCCAGCCAAGGAAGGCGGAGATTCACATAAATCAGCTTCAGAAAAACGTGCAGCCCACTGTTTAATGACGGCTTCATGCACTTCTTCCTGCCCGGGACAAGCTTCACGTATACCAAATAAAGCCATCTTCAAGAAACATGGCAAACAATCCAGACGAGTTCTCATATTTTCCCCTTCAACGCTCAAAACAATAAGGCTAATTATGCGCCCTATATTTAAAAAAAGGCATATTTTAAGTCGTTTTAGTATTTTATTAGTACAAATAACTTCATCAACACACTGATATTACAGATATTTCATATTAGGCACGACAGTTGCTCAAGCCAAAGTATCAATAACCAAAATAAAGGAGCAAAACAATGCCCGTAATTAACAGAAATCAAACAAGCTCCGACGAGCCTGGTAGAGGACTTGGACCATGTGGAGCCGGACAGGCTAGAGGAAAATCTCAAAACAGAGGTCTCAGTGGTAATGGAATGAGACAAGGACGAGGCATGGGTGGAGGACGTAGAAACGGAATGTGTCGTGCTGGTATAGGTCAAACATCTCCATCATTGAAACCAGAAAAAACTCTTGAAGAACGTATTGCTGAACTCGAAGCAGAAAATCAAAGTCTCCGCAACGAACTGAATAAATAGCGTCAGACTGTAAATGTTCTTACCAGCTTTGTAACACTTGAATTACCTCCGGTATCTCTTCATGAGCTGCCGGAGGTTTTATAAAAGGAATTTTTATGAAAATAGCAATTGCCAGCGGTAAAGGGGGAACAGGCAAAACGACTGTGGCGGTCAATTTGGCAGCGTACCTAGATTCACTAGGAATCGGTATAAGCTTTACTGACTGTGACGTCGAAGAGCCTAACGCCCACTTTTTTTTAAATCCTGATCTTAATGCTGAAAAAGAACAATTTCTCCCTGTACCAAAAATTGATGAAGATAAATGCATCGGTGAGTCATGCAAAAAATGTATAGAATTATGCCGATTCAAATCGTTGATCTGGATGGTTGACGCTGTGCTCAGCTTCTCAGAACTATGTCATGCCTGCGGACTCTGTGAACTGGCCTGTCCTGCAAATGCAATAGGACAAGGGCAAAGGCTAATCGGTACATCTGTCACAGGTAAAACCGGAAACATTAATTTTACAAGCGGATTACTACGCATCGGCGAAGCAATGTCACCGCCACTTATAAAAAAAGTTAAAGAACTTTCACCAAATTCAGAAGTAAATATATTTGACTGCCCCCCCGGTACATCATGCCCCGTTGTAGAATCAATTGAAGGAGCTGATTTTGCTATTCTGGTTACAGAACCTACACCATTTGGACTGCATGACCTTGATCTGGCAGCACAGCTCATGAAAACGCTCGATATGCCCTGCGGTGTAGTTCTTAACCGCTCTGGAATGGGCGATGACAGAGTCGAAAAATATTTGATTGATAATAATATTCCACTACTTGGCTCACTACCTCATAGCCGCACAGCAGCTTCTAAATATTCTGAAGGCGGAATGCTTTATGACACCATTCCAGGATTTAAAGATATTTTTGCAGACATATGGAAATCTATTCAAGATCAGGTAAGCAAGGCATAACGATATGAAACAATTAGTAGTTATTAGCGGAAAAGGCGGAACAGGAAAAACAAGTGTAGTTTCGGCCCTTGCGGCACTTGGCCCCAAAAAAGTACTTGCAGACTGTGATGTTGATGCAGCCGATCTGCATCTGATTCTTAATCCGGATATAGTTGAGACCACCGACTTTTTCAGTGGTGAACGCCCTATAATCAATCCCGAAATTTGCACCCAGTGCGGGCTATGCTCTGAACATTGCAAATTTGATGCGATCTCTAAAGATTGCTCCATCATCCCCGAAAAATGTGAAGGCTGCGGAGTCTGTTCATTTGTATGCCCAGTTCAAGCGGTATCAATTTCACCCAGAAAATGCGGCCAGTGGTTTAAGTCTGATACACGTTTCGGAACAATGATTCACGCTAAACTTGGTATAGGTGAAGAAAACTCAGGCAAACTGGTAACCACTGTCCGGAATGCATCAGCAGAAGCAGCCAAGGCAGAAGGAGCTGAGTTAGTACTTGTAGACGGATCACCCGGAGTAGGATGCCCTGTCATAGCTTCACTGACAAATGCTGATTTAGCACTATTTGTCGCTGAACCGACTATTACTGCAGTTCATGATTTAAAACGAGTACACAAACTGACAGAACACTTCAAAATTCCATCCATGGCAATCATTAATAAGTGCGGTATAAATGCTGAACAGGAAAATGTAATACGCTCATTCTGCTCTGAGAAAGATATCATTCTGGCAGGAGAATTACCTTACGATACAGTTTTTACAAAAGCACAAATAGAAGCTCTTTCTGTTGTTGAATATGATCCTGAAGGTATGGGCAAAAAAATGAAAACGATATGGGATAAAATGGAAAAACATTTTTAAAGGAGAAAATAATGGGCAAGGAGAAGATTCTAGTCATCGGCTGTAAAACAACTATGGATGATACCTGCATTGGATGTTCAAGATGTATGGTTGGCTTCAACAGACGTGCTGGTGAATTTGAACGTTATGATCAGGAAGCTGAACTGATGGGTATTATGGGATGTGGCGGCTGCCCTGGGGTTGCAGTTGTTCCACGTATGGCTTTCATGAAACTATGGAATTCAAAACTTGGTGAAAATCCTACGAAAGTACATATAGCTCCTTGCCTCGCCACTCATTGCGAATATAAAGATACTATAGTTAAAAAAATTAAAGCAAAAGCCGGATGTGAAGTGATTGAAGGAACACACCCATTTCTACCCGAAAATATTTTTGCGGAATAACGATAATGCCGATATTTGAATATAAATGTTTGGAATGCGGGACTGTTTATGAAGAAATAAGCAGCTCAATAACTAAAATAGGCGAATGTCCTTCCTGCGGATTAACGACAAGAGAAAAACTGATTTCATCTACATCGTCACTGACAGGCAAAGATACTCCCAACGTACCGGATAAAAAAGCGACTGGATGCTGCGGAGCAAATCCCCATTCGAAAGGATGTGTACCCGGATCATGCTGCGGTAAGGCATAAAATAGCTAATAAATAAGAAAGGCATAATTTTTAAATTATGCCTTTTTTATGAAATTTAAATTTTAATCAAGCATCTTGTAACACTCAGATTTACTTATCAAACCATTCAGAAGTCAAACCCACTATTGAAATTCCATGCTTATCTGCAAATTTTATCGCCTTATCCAAATCAAAGAAAAGGCTTTTACCTGCTTCAACTCCTAAACAGGTTGCGCGCAATTCTTTCATACCTTCTACAGTCTTTAAACCTATTGATGGCATGTCTACCCTTTCTTCTTGACCTGGTTTAAAGACCTTCACTATACAGCATCCTTTTCCGCCCAGATCACAACCACGCTTAATTGCAGCATCGGTACCTTCAATAGCCTCAACGGCTGCAATAACTCCATCCTTGATAATAACGCATTGCCCAATATCAAGTCGGCCTAATTCCCGTGCAATCTTCCATCCAAAAACAAGATCAGAATATTCACTTTCACTAGGTTTACGCTTAGTTAAAATACCAGCTGGAGTTAAAAGCTGAGGGGCAAAAATATGTGGACCAACCACCTCCATTCCCTCAGATTCAAACTCATTGGCAACAGTACGCAGCAGGACATCATCACCTTTAGTCGCTAATTTAAAAAGAAGTTTAGCAGCTCGAAAATCTGGACGAATATCAAAAGCCTTGGGCTTATTTATTGTCCCAGCCATAACGACTTTACTGACGCCATTCTTTTTAAAAAAAGATATCAGTTTTGAAAGCTGACCAAGCATCAATTCTTTTGAATCATCAACTAAAGCTGCGACTTCATCACTAGAATGCCCTTTAAAAAAAACAGCCACAACACGATGTCCCTGTGCTGCGGCTCCCTTTGCAACCAGAAGGGGGAATTGTCCCCCTCCGGCAATAATACCTATCGTTTCTGATTTTTCTTTCATAAGCTATTCTGGAGAACGGTCAGCCGGGCAGATACCTCGCTCGCTGGAGCGTACAAACTCAATAAGTTTCATAACTTCCGGAATTTCTGAAAGTTCAGATTCAGCCATTTCAAGAGACTCTTCACGAGTAAGTCCAGAGCGGAAAAGAATTCTATAAGCTTTCTTAATAGCCATACAGGTTTTAGAATCAAAACCGTGTCTTCTGAGTCCAATAGAGTTTGGACCATGTAAAACACCGCGAACACCAGTCGCAAGCATATAAGGAGGAAGATCTTTTGCAAAACCCGACATTGCACCAAGAAAAGCATATTCTCCAATACGCACAAACTGATGAATACCAGACATTCCGCCAATAGTTACATGATCTCCGACATCTACATGGCCGGCAAGACTTGCTGCGTTGGCCATAATAACATTATTGCCTACACTACAGTCATGAGCAACATGCACATATGCCATAAGCATACAATTGTTACCGACAGTTGTACGACGACGTCCTTGCACGGTACCGCGATGGATAGTCATAAATTCACGGAAAATATTATTATCACCAATTTCAACAGTGGTATCTTCATCTTTAAATGCAAGATGCTGCGGAGGTCCGCCAAGAATAGCATTTGAATGAACAACATTGCCTTTACCCATGCTTGTGTAAGACTTAATCTGTACATGAGAATCGAGCATACAGTCGTCACCGATTATTGTATTGGCTTCCACAATACAAAAAGGGCCGATTTTGACGTTTTCGCCTAATTTAGCAGAGGGATCAACAATGGCACTAGGATGAATTTCAACAGCCATTATAATTGCTCCTTATCAACAATTGCAGCAGAGACTTCACCCTGAGCAGCAATTTCACCATCAACAGTTGCAACGCACTTCATTTTCCAAATATTCATCTTGCGACGCACTTCGTTAACAGTAAGAACAAGCTTATCCCCAGGAACAACGGGTCTGCGGAATTTAACTTTATTAATACCAGTAAAAAGAAATACCTTATCTTTTACATCTATATCATCAGTGCTGAGAACAATAATGCCTCCAGCCTGCGCTAAAGCCTCAACGATCAAGACTCCAGGCATGACAGGAAGTCCGGGAAAATGTCCCTGAAAAAATGGCTCATTTATAGTAACATTTTTATAGGCTGTGATTGACTCACCTGGAATCAGATTTACAACCCTGTCAACCAATAAAAAGGGATAACGATGCGGAAGCATCTCCATTATCCTCTTAACATCTATATATTCAGGAGCTTGTTTACTCACTTTCTTTTCCTTTGCATAATTCAGCTTCAAGCGCTTTTAAACGCTTTTCCATTGCAGAAATCTTCTTACCCATATCTGGAAGTTTCTTGAGATATACTGAGGTTCTCAAAAACTTACCTTTTTCCTGAATGGGAGAACCAGCTCCCATATAGCCAGCAGGAATATCATTTGTAACACCAGCTTGAGCACCGATCACGGCACCATCACCAATTTTGATATTATCAACCAGACCGGCCTGAGCAGCAAGAATTACATTTTTACCTAGCTTAGTACTACCAGCGACACCTGACTGAGAAATAATCAGACAATCTTCTCCGGTAGTCACATTGTGCGCAATCTGCACCAAATTATCTATTTTAGAACCAGAACCAATTCTTGTAACATCAAGAGCAGCCCTGTCAACACAAGCATTAGCACCTATTTCAACTTGGTCCTGCAGCTCGACTGTTCCAATCTGAGGAATTTTCATATGCTTACCGGAAACCTGAGCATATCCAAAACCATCACCGCCTATTACAGCTCCCGGTTGGACAATGACTCCGGCACCAATAACAGTCCCAGCCATTATGGAACAGTTTGAATAAAGAAGACATCCAGGGCCAATTTCAGAATTTTCTCCTACATAAGTGCCGGGGAAAATCTTACTATTGGCCCCCACCTTACTCCCCTGCCCGATAAAGGCAAAAGGGTAAACAGTAGCACTCTCGTCTACATCAGCTTCCGGATGAATAAAGGCTAGCTCATGGATACCTTCAATACAACCTTGCGGTTTAGAGAAGATATGCATTGCTTTAGCCAGATCCATGTAAGGATTCTCACTGATTAAGGCAGAATCTACCAAATCAGCATATTTCTCCTCCAAAACCACTGCTGCGGCTTTTGTAGTCCCTAATAAAGCTTCATATTTTGCATTTGCAAGAAAAGACAATTCATTAGGTCCGGCCAGCTCCAGGGTATTAACCCCGGAGATTTCTTTATCCTTTCCAGAAAGTTTAAGGCTTAAAAGCCCTGCGAGTTCGGAGAGAAGCATATCGTAAGCCTACTTCTTTTCTGCTCTGAAAGCACGATTCATTTCAAGCAAAATCTGATTGGTAACGTCGATAGAGTCATCAACATACAGGAAACCGGCAGATCCTTTATCAAAAATTCCTGAAAAACCATTTTTCTTACCATAGTCGGTAACAACTTTTTTGATAAGATTTAAAACTGGAGCACCGAGTTTCTTTTCTTCAAGCTGCATTTTTCTCTGAGTAGCCTGAGCCAGATCCTGATAATCTCTAACTTTGCGTTTAAACTCGAGTTCTTTATCTTGTTTAGCTTCAAGAGAGAGGACAAGACTCTGCTTCTGTAGGGATTTCTTTAACGCTTCAAGTTCTTTCTGCTTAGCTTCAAGCTGAGTCTTGGCAGTTGAAAATTTCTTTTCCATCTTCTTCTGAGCATCCTGTCCAACTTCAGAATCCTTGATCAGTTTAGCCATTGAAGCTGTACCAATTTTCTGGGTTCCTGCTGCAAAAGCCTGCCCCTGAAAGGCAAGTACCAAAATCAAAACAACAAAAATAATTCTACGCATTTAATATTCTCCTTATTATTTCATATCAAACAATCTCAGTATTGGGACATATGCTGGACAATCCAATATGTCCTTCATCATAAATATCTACTAAAAGAACTGTCCCATAGAGAACTCAATTTTATGTCTTCCACTATCCTGAAGCTTATCAAGCCCGTATCCATACTCGATTCTGATTGGACCCATGGGAGAAAACCACCGTATGCCTGCACCAATACTTTTGTACATACCAAGCATAAGGTCTTCACCGTCTTCCTGCTTTGTATCAGAGAAGAAACTTTGGCCATCATTCCAGGCATTACCCATATCAAAGAAGGTAACTCCGACAAGACCGAATTCTTCGTTGATAGGGAACAAGAGTTCAAAGTTCATATAGAACATCTTGTTACCACCAATACGGTCTCCAGACTTACTATCCCGAGGAGATATTTCTCTGCTGGAATAACCGCGAACGTTATTAATACCACCCAGGTAGAAACGTTCAAATGTAGGGATATCACCATCACCGAAGTTATCGTGGATAAATCCTGCACTACCTTTCCAGTGGAACACTAAATCCCAAAAGACCGGAGTAAAGTAGTTGGAGTCGAAGGTGTATTTCACGAAGGAGTCATCTCCCATAAGAATACCGCCGCCCATTTCGACTGTCAAATTATTCAAAGTACCTGTTGAAGGATTAAATGCCTTGTTAGTTGTATCGCGCTTAAGGCTGGCTGAAACAACACTGGACCAGTTATTACCTTCAATATCTTTAATATCCTGAGCTGCATCAGTAGCAACATCAGTGATCGTATAATTTTCCAACCTGTAGTCGGTAAGGAAATTAGTATACTCTCCCAAAGGATAACCTGCTCTGACAACTCCACCGATGGTCTGTTTATCATAATCAGTAAAATCTTCATTACGCCAGTAGGTACCAGCACCAGCACCCCAGAGAGAATCACCTACACGTGGATTGTAGAAATCCAAACCATAACTGATTGTTTTAGAGCTCCATCCACCGTTAAGACTGAAATTCCAACCACGTCCAAACAAGTTTCGTTCGGTAATCTTCGCTGAGACAAAAACACTGTCAGATGTGGAGTAACCAATACCACCACTGACCATACCAGTGCTTTTATCTTTAACTTTTACCTTTAAGTCCATTTCATCTGGATCACCAGTTGGGACAGGTTCAATGTCCACTTCACTGAAATAGTCAAGCTTGTTAAGACGAACAATTGAACGTTGCAATTTCGCACCACTGAACTGGTCACCATCGGCTAAGCGCATTTCACGAAGAATTACATTATTACGAGTTTTACTATTACCTTCAATAGTAACCCTGCGGATAAAAACTTTCTGCCTTTTGGTAATTACAAAAGTAAGACCGACTGTTTTATTCTCCTTGTCCTGATCCATCTGGATATTGGCTTCAGCATACGCATAGCCGTAGTTCGAATAAAAATCGGAAATAGCTTTCATGTCTTCTCGGACAACTGACCTATCTAGGTATTCGCCACCTTCGGCCATATCATCAACATTTATAAGCTCATTAATTCTGGACTTCTTAACAATCAAGTCACCGCGAAAGGAGACACTTCCGACTTTGTAACGATCACCTTCGGAAACCTTAAAAGTGACGTAAATACCATCATCTTTAATCTCAACTTCAGGCTCACCAACTTTGGCATCGATAAATCCGCGGTTACCATAGTACGCCAGAATAGCTGAAGCATCACGCTCAAGCAATTCCTCTTTAAGAACACCTGTTTTGGTGAACCAGGAAAGCCAGCCGCGTTCAGTCAATGCAAGCTGAGCCTTGACTTCTTCAGGGTCAAGCTTTTTAGCTCCTTCGATAATAATACCTTCAATATAAAGCTTTTTGCCTTCATTGATATTAATATTCAAACGAGCCTGAGGGCCTTCACCCTCTACATTGTAGTCAATTTTAGCATTATAATACCCTTCCTTACGATACATTTCGCGAAGGGTATTAAGATCGTCAGAAAGGACTTTCGGGTTTAGAACAGCACCTTTCTTAGTGTTTACTGCTGCGAGAATATCTTCTGAATCAATTGCATCAGCACCTTTAACAGAAATGGTCTGAATACGTGGTTTCTCTTTGACATCAAAAACAATTTTCTTACCGCCGGGAACATCGGAAACTTTAACTTTTACATCGTCAAAATATCCGAGAGCATAAATATTTTTAAGATCGGCATTAATTTTTGAAGGAGTATAAATATCACCAGTCTTGATGTTGGTACGCATCAAGATAACGTCTTTATCAAGAACTTTAACTCCACGGACATCAACTTCTGCTATTTTATCCTGACTAAGCAATTCAAGCTTCATTTTAGCAACAAGTTCATCAACAGCAGGTAAAAGATTAATTAACCCCTTCTTACTTACAAAAAGAGGAATTGCCTGCTTAATCCCGAAGGCCTCGACGAGACGTACATCAAGACTCAAATCTTCTCCGATTTGACTGAAACTTCCATAGACTGAGTAACCAGCACCTGCCAGCAGAGCCATATCTTTTGCAGATTGAATATTTAAAAATTCATAACCTTGTTCATCAACAAGATCCCTTACTTTTTTTTGATTCACAACTCTGAATCCAGCTTCACGCAATCTGTCAGAAAGAAGAGTGGGTAAACTGTCTTTGAGGTATTGAGCATCTGCATCAGCATTAACTTCAAAGGGAAGTACGGCAATAACAATACTCGAGGCATCATCCGCCTGGACCTTTCCTACTCCGCAATTGAGCAAAAATGCCAAGGTTGCCGTAATCAGTAAAATCAGAATTCTAGTTCTGGGCATACAGTTCTCCGGAACGCAACTCAAACTGACGATTCATCAATCCCGCCAGTTCTATATTGTGAGTTACAATAATGAGTGTCATTCCAAGCTCTTCATTAAGGGAAGAAAGCATATCTCCAACCATCTTCCCTGTCTTCTCATCCAAGTTACCAGTAGGTTCGTCTGCAAGTAGGACTTTGGGTTTAAGCAGTATAGCACGTGCGATAGCTACTCTTTGTCTCTCTCCCCCCGACAAGGTCGTAACCCTGTAATCCATCCTATTTTCAAGACCTACCAGCCCAAGGGCTTCACGGGCCATTTCAGAGGCTTTGCTCTGACTTATGCCTGCCATCATGGCAGGAAGAGCAACATTTTCCAAAGTAGTAAACTCTGGCAGTAAGTGATGAAACTGAAAAACAAAGCCGATTCCCCTATTCCTCACTTCGGCTCGTTTCTCAGAATTCATATCATTAATATTCATTCCAGCAAAATGAATGTCACCGCTGGAAGCAGTATCAAGAGTTCCAAGGATATGCAAAAGAGTTGTTTTACCGGATCCTGAGGATCCCATAATAGCCAAAGATTCACCGCCATCAACTGTCAGATTTACATTATCAAGAACTCTGACAGTCTCTGTGGGACCCTGAAACTCTTTTACTACATCTTTAAGTTCATAAAGCAATTTACTCATATCTTAAAGCCTGCGCCGGTTTAAGAGCTGCTGCCTGCCTTGCCGGATACAAAGTAGCCAGAAAACAAAGCGCGAAAGCTGCAACACCGATCATTGTCAAATCAAATAAATCCATCCGCACAGGCAGATAATCAACCGGATAAACATTACTTGGCAATTTGATGAACTGATAACGCTTAAGCAGCAAAGCTACAGGCACACCTATAAGGTAGCCTAAGCTTGTGCCAAACAGTCCTATCAAAGTGCCTTGAAGCATGAAAATTCTTCTTATACTTCCAGACGTTGCGCCCATTGACATAAGTACCGCAATGTCCTTGGTTTTTTGCATAACCAGCATAACCAGAGTTGTAATTATACTGAAGGAGCCGACCATAACAATCATTGCCAGAATGATAAACATGGCTGTTTTCTCCAGCTTCAGGGCAGCAAACAGGTTCGCATTCATCTCCTGCCAGTTCCGAATCTGCACAGGATAACCTGCAAGAGTCTTTTTAAGAACTTTACCTATCTTATCAACTGCATATACGTCTGCTAGACGAATTTCAAGACCTGAAACAAAATCACGCTTAAAACCGAGCAGTTTTTGCGCTGCCTTATTACTTATGTAGGCTAAGGAAGAGTCATATTCGAACATACCAGTCCTGAATACCCCTCCTACTTTAAAAAGACTTACTTTAGGCGTAAATCCGGCGGCACTGCGTGTTCCAGAAGGTGATAACAAGTGAACATTATCGCCGACAATAAGGCCAAGACGCTGCGCAAGCTGTGTTCCGATAATAATTTCGGGAAGTTTACTATCTTTTGCCAGACAGTCAACACTACCTGAAATCATGTTACCCGGCAGGCTGAGAACACCCTTGGCTGTCTTAGAATCGACCCCACGAAGCACAACACCTTTTACGCCACCACTGCTGGAAAGCATAACCTCAGAATAGATAAAGGGCGTTACACCTGTAACGCCCGAAATCTTTTCAATTTTATCGGTCATATGGTGGTAGCTATCAAGCGTGCCGTCGAAAGCAGTCACAATGATATGGGCATTAACTCCAAGAATTTTATCCCGGAGATCAGTTGAAAAACCGTTCATAACCCCTAACACTACAATGAGAGCAGCAACTCCCAGGGCGACTCCGCTGACTGCAAAAAGAGATATCACCGAGATGAAGTTATTTCTTCTCAGAGTAAAAAGATACCTCAGTGCGACGAAGAGCTCGAATTTCATGCGCCACCAGAGCCGGTAGAAGTCTCAGTTCTAAGGAGAGGAAACAGAATAACTTCTCTGATGGAAGCGCTATCTGTAAGCAGCATTACCAGTCTATCAATACCGATACCCTGTCCTGCAGCTGGAGGCATACCGTATTCAAGGGCACGCACATAATCCTCATCCATATAATGAGCCTCATCATCACCGGCTTCTTTTTCCTCGACCTGTGTCATGAACCGGCAACGCTGGTCCACAGGGTCGTTAAGTTCAGAAAATGCGTTAGCCAGTTCGCGACCGTAAATAAAAAGCTCAAAACGGTCTGTGATATCAGGGTTTTCCTCATTTCTTCTAGAAAGAGGAGAGATATCTGTAGGATAATGATAAATAAAGTGCGGCTGCATCAGCTTAGGTTCAACCAAATGATCAAAAAGCTTAGCCTGAAGCTTACCGAGTTTTTCACCCTCAACAGCTTTTTCTCCGATCTTTTTTACCAATTCCTTACACTTATCATAGTCCGTATAAACATCAGGAGAAACACCACCAATCGTTTCCAGAGATTCGTGAAATGCAACACGATGCCATGCTCCGGGAGTAAGGTCGATCATTTCGCCCTGATACTCAATCTTGGTATCCCCGTTAACTTCCTTACAAACTGTAGAAATCATTTCCTCAGTTAAATCCATGAGGTTCTCAAAATTAGCATACGCCCAGTAGAACTCAAGCATTGTGAATTCAGGGTTATGCCTTACAGAAATACCTTCATTACGGAAGTTACGATTAATCTCGTACACCTTTTCAAAACCACCAACCAAAAGACGTTTGAGATAAAGCTCTGGAGCAATTCGCAAATAGAGCTGCATATCAAGTGCATTATGATGAGTAACAAAAGGTCTGGCCGCCGCTCCACCAGGAATAGGCTGCATCATGGGAGTTTCTACTTCCATAAAGCCTTTGCAATCCAAGTAGTTACGAATAGCCTTAACAATTTGTGTACGTTTCTGAAAAATTTCACGGGCACGAGGTGTAACGATCAGGTCAACATAGCGTTGACGATATCTGGTCTCTACATCCTTGAGTCCATGGTACTTCTCAGGAAGCGGACGCATAGATTTTGTAATCAGATCAACTTTGTCCGCCTTAAGGGTCAGTTCATCAGTTTTAGTTCTGAAGAGCTCTCCCTCAACGCCGACAATATCACCGATGTCGAATTTTTTAAAAATTTTGTACAGGTCTGCGCCAAGATCATCTCTTGCCACGTACACCTGAATTCTGCCTGTAGGATCCTGAAGATGAAAGAATGCGACTTTACCAAAGGATCGATGAGTGATGACTCTGCCGGCAATTTTAAACTTCTTGCCTAGAGTTACCAGCTCTTCTCCTTCAATTTTGTCATAATTATCCCAAATAGTTGAGACATCTGTATCTTTACTGAAGTTGTTAGGATAAAGTTGCACACCTTCATCAAGAAGATCACATGCTTTTTCCACACGATTCTTCAGAACCTGATTGAGTTCGTTCTGAGCTTGCAGAGCCTCAAGCAGGGGCATAAAAGTTGCCACATGCTCTGATTTGCTTGCCAGCTTAATTTGCTTTTTCTTCATGCCGCTCAAGTTATTAATTCTCCGTAACCGAATAAAGTCTAGAAAAATACAAGATCCGTTGCTTGCCTAAGCTAATTACCCTTTGTCGTCAAGAAAGTACATATTTTATAGTTCACTTTCGCACATAAATATTTTTTAAAAAAGTATTTGACAACAGGACAGCAAATCCGTAGAACCCTCTTCGTTGCAGCGGGAAACCGCAGCAGCTTCACATTCCTCGGTGGCTCAATCGGCAGAGCGGGTGACTGTTAATCACTAGGTTGGGGGTTCAAGTCCCTCCCGGGGAGCCAGATAGCTCAAAGGCTG